>CADCNZ010000196.1 GCA_902802935.1 uncultured bacterium
CTCGTGTAATGGGCGGCAACCAAGTTAAGATTATTTCTTGGTATGATAACGAAATGGGTTATTCTACAAGATTAGCTGAAACTACTTTAATGGTTGCTTCTAAGTTATAGAGAATAGACTATTATAGATTTTGGGGCGGACTTTTTCAAAAAGTCCGCCCTTTTTTATATAAAATCGCCTCCATATACCGAGGTTAGTTGTGTAGTATTCTCCTTAATATTTTTATTTAAAACATGTAAAAAATAAATTTGCCAACTTGAAGTTTTTTCTTTATTTTTTATAATCTACTTGTTATGGGAATAATCCAAAGATCACGAAAAGCTCTTGAATATAATAAAATTTTAACAGAATTGGCAAAACACGCTAAAATGTGGCAATCGCAGAAATTGTGTATTGAATTAACGCCATTGGTTAAAGCTGACGATATTTATAATCAACTTGTATTAACAAGAGAAGCTAAAAGTATTCTTGATTTAGCGCATGATATACCTATAGAAAATATTCAGGATTTCGTAAATTTAAAAGAAAAAAATGAATATTTTGTGGAAGAAGAACTGATAGAGATTGCCAAATCTATGAGGACATCCAGACTTGTAAAAAACTTCCTCAAAGAAAATTTATCAGATGAATCCTTGCTTTTAAAAATTTCAGAAACTTTGTATTCCAACAAAGAGTTAGAAGATAAAATTTTTGACACGTTTGACGATAATCTTACAGTTAAACAGAATGCAAATCCTGAGCTAAAAGGGCTTTATTCATCTCTCAGAGATACTGAATCAAATCTTAAAAAGCAAGTTACAAATCTAATGAATTCCGCTGATTTTCAGAAGCATCTTCAAGAAAATATTTATACTTTAAGAGATGACAGGATTGTTTTCCAAGTAAAAGCTTCTTCGAAAAGTAAAGTGGGCGGAATTGTTCATGATGTATCGGCAACAAATCGCAGTTTTTATATTGAACCTGAGCAAATAGTTCCTTTAAACAATAAAATTAGGGAATTAAAGTCAAAAATATATGCGGAAGTGATAAAGATTCTTACATCTTTGAGCAATGAGGTTAGGGCTGATATTTCTCAATTAATTTCTATGGAATCTGCATTAGCGGAAATTGATTATCATTTTGCAAAAGCGCGTTATGCAATAAAAATTGATGCGGTAGAACCGGAAATAGTAAGAGACAAATATATAAAAATTGATTTGATGCGTCATCCTTTATTAATAGGTCATGTGGATAAAATAGTAGAAAATGATTTTGAGATAGGGAAAGATTATAAGTCGGTTGTTATTACAGGTTCAAATACCGGCGGAAAAACAGTTGCATTAAAAACTGTTGGTTTATTTATACTTATGGCAAAATCAGGTTTATTTTTACCATGTGCAGAAGCACATATTTATCCGTTTGAAAAAGTTTTGGCAGATATTGGAGATGAACAAGATATCCAGCAAAGCCTTTCTACTTTTTCATCGCATATGCGAAATGTAATTGATATATTGAATAAAGCGGACTCTGAAACATTTATTTTAATAGATGAATTATGCGCAGGTACAGACCCTCAAGAAGGAGCTGCAATTGCAGAAATTATAATGCGTAGTTTTGCAAAAAAACATTCACAATCAATTATTACTACTCATTATGGTGAATTAAAAACTCTTGAGTATACGGACAGTTATTTTAAAAATGCTTCAGTAGAGTTCAATACGGAATCTCTTTCGCCAACTTATAAATTAATTATAGGGATTCCCGGATTGAGTAATGCAATATCTATTGCTGCAAATTTAGGACTTGATGATGAGCTTGTATGGGAAGCTAAGGAACTTCTTATTACACAAAGAGACCGTTCTTCTATTGTTGTGGAAAGGCTTCAGGATACACAACATCAACTGGATTCGAACTTAAAAGAAGCTGAAATTCTGAATGAAGAAGCGGCTGAATTAAAGAAAAAATACGAAAAAGAACTTTCGGAGCATAAAAAAGAAAAGAAAAAGTCTTTAAAGATTATAAAAGATAAGTTTGAAAATCAATTGGATGCTGCGGAAGATCAAATTAAAGATATTTTAACAGAGTTGCGAAAAGAAAAATCCGAAAAGATTGCAAGGCGTTCATATGCAAGATTGGCAAAGCTTGAACAGGGTTTTAGGAATGATATACAAAACTTTGAAGATAATGAACAGTATCAAGAACTCGATTGGAACAAAGTTTCTGTTAATGACAAAGTTATGATAAAAGAATTGAATCAACCAGTGACAGTACTGTCATTGCCCGATAAAAATAATAGTTTGTTTATTCAAATGGGTATGATTAAAACAAAGGTAAAAAAAGATAAGTTAGTTGTTTTTGATCCTCAAATGGCTAAAAAAGTTAATTTACCATCGGGAGCGATGAAAAAAGAAAGCAGTTTCAGTTTACGAAAAATAGACATCTCTAATACTTTGGACCTTAGGGGCGAAAGAGTTGAAGAAGCTTTGGACGAACTTGAAACTTATCTAGATAAAGCAAGCCTTGCAAACTTATCTCCGGTGTATATTATTCACGGGCATGGTACAGGGGCATTAAAATCGGCAGTAAGAGACTTTATATCATCTTCTCCATATGTTTCAAAATATCGTTCCGGTGAAGATGCAGAGGGTGGCGACGGAGTAAGCGTTATAGATATAAAATAAAAGAGGAAATTTTTAGTTTCCTCTTTTACATATCTTATTGTGCATCAAACTGGTCTTTTCCTACTGAGCAAAGCGGACAAGCCCAATCTTCAGGAAGCTCTTCAAATGGAGTTCCAGGTGCTATTCCGTTATCAGGATCACCTACTTCAGGGTCATAAATATAACCACAAACTGAACATACGTATTTTTGCATAATTTTCTCCTTTTGTTTTTAATTTTACCATAAGTTTTATTTTATGCTTTCTGCAATTTTATCAGCAATATTATTTAAAATTTCTAACTGGTCATTTTTTAATGTAGATTTTAAACACAAAGATTCGTCAATAATTTCAATCCCTTTTAGTCCTTCTAATATAGTTTTCATGGCACTTCCGCATGTGGGAGCCCAAGAACCGTTTTGAATAAGTACAACTTTCTTATTTTGTAAATTGTGGGCGGCTATATTATGCATAAAATGCTCCATTGTTTCAAAAATACCATTGTTATATGTAGTTGTCGCAAATACAATATGAGAATACTTAAAGGCATCTGATAGTACATATGAGCTATGAACTTGAGAAACATTATATATTTTAATTCCTTTTATTCCCCTGTCAGCAAGCATTCCTGCCAAAATATTAATTGCATTTTCCGTGCCGCCGTATACAGAAGTGTATGCTATTAATACAGAATTTTCTTCAGCTTCATAGCGAGACCACTTGTCGTATTTTTCTACAAATTTTTCGATATTTTCTTTTATTATAAGTCCGTGTAAGGGGCATATTGTTTTAATATCAAGTGTTGCTGCTTTTTTTAACAACATTTGTACCTGAGGTCCGTATTTGCCAACAATATTTGTATAATATCTTCTTGCTTCGTCCAAGTATTGACATTTAAAACATATACCTTCGTCTGTTATATTGCCGTTAATTGCGCCAAAAGAACCAAATGCATCTGCTGAATACAGAGTTTTATCTGTTTTGTCATAAGTCACCATAACTTCAGGCCAATGAACCATTGGAGCAAGAACAAATGTAAGTTCGTGTTTACCAAGATTTAGAATATCTCCTTCTTTAACAACTATAGATTTTTCATCTATATTAAAATCAAAAAATTGTTTAATGAGTGTAACTGATTTTGCAGTACAAACAATTTTAACTTCAGGATACAATGTAATAACATTTTCAATAAGAGCGCAATGATCAGGCTCCATATGATTTACAATTAAATAATCAAGCTTTCTCCCATCTAAAGCGGCTTCTAAATTTTCAAAAAACTGTGCAGAACAAGCTTTATCAACAGTATCTAAAAGTGCAGTTTTATCATCTTTTATTAAATATGAATTATAAGAAATACCATTCGGTACAGGATACGCACTCTCAAAAAGCGCCAGTCTTCTATCTGAACACCCTATATATGTAACATCATCTGAAATTTTTCTAATATCGTACATTTTTTACTCCTTCTTCTTTGTATATTATAACTCAAACAAGAAGGTTAACATATAGGACATACTATTCAATGTATCCTATATAAGGCAAGTTTCTGTATTTACCGTCCATGTCAAGACCGTAGCCGACTAAAAATTTATCATCCACTTCAAAACAATAATAATCTGCATCTATATCAACTTCTCTCTTAATTTTTTTGTCTAAAAGAGAGCAAAACTTAAAGCTTTTCATTTTAAAATTTTGCTTCATAAAATCTACCAAAAACTTGGCAGTATGACCGGTATCTATAATATCTTCTATTATTACAACGTTTTTTCCGCTCAAATTCGGAAGAGCAATATCCACAGCATTAACTTTTCCGGAATATGTTGTTCCGGAACCATAACTCGAAAGTCTTATAAATTCCATTTTAACAGGTACCGTAAGTTGTTTTGCCAAATCAACCATAAACATAACAGAACCTTTTAATACACAAACCAAATATAATTCTTCTTTTGAATATTCTTTATTGATAACTTTTGCCAGTTCTTTTATTTTTGCTTGAATTTCATTTTCTGTTATTAAAGTTTTAATCTCTTTCATTGTGACTACCTGCTACTTTATTTCTATTACGTGTGTTGGATTAAGTTTTACACCTATTTTATTACTTAAACCTACTCCTGCAACCCACAACACTTCTTTTTCATCTGTTAAAAGCGGAATTTCATCTCGTTTATGCCGTGACACACCTTTTGAATTCATATATTTTTTTAGTTTCATAGAGCCTTTCATCCCAAACGGAGAAATTGTATCACCGTCTCTGCGATTTCTTAAGACCAAAGGCATCTTAACATTTGATAAATCTACATATGCAAAATTTGAGGTTGCTTCCGGAAAAACAAATAATTCACTTTCTTCATATTTTTTCAAAATAAAAATCTTATTTCCAAAACTATATTCGCCTTCGCCGTCAATCTCTACAGGCGGAATTTTATCTATTGGAACAACTTTTTTGTGAGGTATGGTTTCTATTACTCTTTCATCTGCATATAACCAAAGTGACGATGTCAAGGATAGTGTACTTCCATTTCTCTGAGTTATATTGTTTTCTATAAATTCATATAATTCATTAATTCTTTTAGAATCGTAATCAAGACCCAATGTTTGTATAAATTCATAAATAAACCTCAACTTGACAGGTTTTGATAACTTCTTATACTCACTTGTTATAATACTTTCACCCTCAAAAATTTTAGGTCTTAAAGTTATTAAGTATTCTTCTATTATCTCATTATCACTTATTGCATTTTGTGCCAGTGTGTTTAACGATTCTTTTACATTTTCATTGATTTTTTCAAGCACAGGAAATACATTCAGCCTCAAATAATTACGTTTATACATAGTATTTGCATTTGATGAATCATTATTCGGAGCAAGATTATTGTCATTGCAATATTGCATTATCTCTGAACGAAAAGTATTCAAAAGCGGTCTATAAAAGTATTTTCTTTTTTCTGCGATTCCTCTAAGTCCAACTATACCCGTTCCTTTTATTACTCTGTATAAGACAGTTTCAGCGTTATCATCTTTATTATGTGCAGTTAAAACAGCATCTGCATCAAATTCTTCAAAAGCTTCTTCAAAAAACTCGTATCTTGCAATTCTTGCATCGTTTTCTGTCTTTTTTAAAGTTTTAGGCGCATTCTTTGTATAGAATTGAAAACCTTTTGCTGAGGCAAAAATTCTGCAAACTTCCTGTTCTTGCAAAGATTCTTCTCCGCGCCAGTTATGATTAAAGTGAGCTGCTATTACTGTCATATCTACAAACTCCGGCAGCTCTTTTATTTTGGATAAAATATCAAGCAGGCACATAGAATCATAACCGCCGGAAAAACCGACGATTAAAGTTTTATCTTCCAGTTCATATTTCTTTAAAAATTTTATAATTCTATCTATCATTGTTTATACCATGACGAATTTCAACAGAGTCTACACCAAGTTGGTCTAAAACTTTCATAGCAAGTGATGTTGGCTCGTCCAGAATTGCCAGTAGTAAATCTACGGCTTCTATTTTTTGTTTATTTGATTTTTTAGCGGATAACCAAGCTCGCTCAAGAACCCTTTTTGCCCTATTTGTAAAAATAATTTCTTTATCAAAGTATTCATTACCATATCCGACAAGATTTTCAACAACCTGCCTTGCATCTTTCATTGTTATTTCCAAATCGTTTAATGCTTCAAAAGCTACGCTGGTTCCTTCACCTATAATACCAAGTAAAAACATTTCTGTACCGACAATGTTTCTGCCGATTCTTCTGGCTTCTTCTTTTGCCAATTTCATTATAGTTAAAGTTTCCGGCATTTGTTTTTCAATAGGTTTTAATATATCTTCCGATAACTTTTCTTCATTAATATTAAGAGATTTGATAATATCGTAGGCTAATCCTTTTTTAGTGTGAAGGATACTGAGTATTATATGTTCAGGAGTTATAACAGAAGAGCCAAGTTCTTTTGCAGTTTGCAGTGCAGAATTCATCATTAAAAAAGCATTTGGAGTAAATATAATTTTTTTATCCGCATATTCTGACTGACGAGATTGCTGTTCTGCAAGCTTTTGTTCAAAGCTGGCAGAATTTAAACCGTATTGGTTTACGGTCTTTACTAATTCCGAATCGGATGATTCTAATATTGAGGCGATTATTTGTTCTGTCCCCATTATTTCATAGCCTTGAGCAGAAAGCTTCGATACAGCTCTATCCAAAACTTCTGATAAAGCTTCTCCTTCATATATTGATTCAAAGCTGCTTTTTTCAATGTCTTCTTCTGCTTCCGGATGTTCCAATCGTCTGATTTTTTTCTGAACAAGCTTCGTTAATATATCTCGTGCATTATATGTGTCAAAATTAAAATGTTCTAAGATTGTAGATATGTTTGAATTTTTATCAGTAATTACGGATAAAAATAAATGCTCAAATAAAATATTATTGTTTCCGGATTTACTTGCCAAATCCACAGTATGCTTAAGTATTTCCTTGTAAGCATGGCTAAATGGAATGTTATCTACAATTTTAGATGTTTTTATGATGTATTTTTGTATTTCCGGCTGAATGGTTTCTTGTGTAAGTCCATACATTCTAAAAAGCTTTAATGAAACTCCCTTTGCCTCATTTACAAGTCCCCACAACAAATGCTCCGGCATGACTTCAGAACATTCGGTTGCTTTTGCAAGTCTTTGGCTTTCAAAAACTACATTGATGGCTTTTTCGGTAAATCTTTCAAACAAATTTATTCATCCTCTTCGTCATTTTCGTCATCAAGTGTTTGGATGTATTCGCAAACTCGGTTGAATTCAGCTTCGTCTTCTATATTTTGGAAATATCCGTCATCTTCGCCTTCTTCAACATATTCCATTACGACAAGTTCTGCATCTTCATCATTTTCATCAGTTTCCAGAGGAAGCAACAGTGCATAAACTTTGTTTTCAAAATCGATTACATCATAGATCTCACATTTTACAATAGTACCGTCATCCCAAATAACTTCAACAAATTGTTGTTCTAATTCTTGTTCTTCACTCATAATTATCTCCCCAGATATTGTTCCAGTATTACACAAGCACTTTCTATATCTACAAGTCCTTTGTTTTTTCTAAAATCGACCTTTCTTTCTCTAAGCCGTTCTTCTGCTTCTTCGGAAGTTAGCCGTTCATCTTCTAATATTATATCAAAACCAATAATTTTTTGTGAAAAATCTATACAATCTTGTGCTTGATATCCTATGGTATCATCCATGTTTTTAGGTACACCTACGACTATTTTTTCAACTCGATTTTCATTTGCGATTTTAACAATTTCTTCTATGGCTTTATTTTCCGGTTGTCTTGAAATAACAGAATGAGGTATTGCAATAATTTGCAGGTAATCACTGAGTGCAATTCCTATTCTCTTTGTTCCGACATCTAATGCCATAACTTTATGCATTATCTACCCACCTTGCTTCTATGCTTGATATAATAAGGTCAAGCTGTAAAAGTTTAAAATCTTCTGCATTTTCTATTTTACTTCTGTTGAATAAATTTGCAGAATTTCTTTGGTTTTTAAGCAAGTATCTTTTACCAACATAATATTCGTAAATACTTTTTCTTACAATATTGGTTAAAAATTGATAATTGGAACCTAATGAATAAAAAACTTTTGCAAGTTCAATATCATCTTTTAGATATCTTAAATATGCAGCAATGTTAAATGTAATAAGCTTATATGCAAGTTCTTGAGCATTATACAGTGAGTCAAAATTATCAGCTATAAATTTATCTAAATCAACGCTAAAATTGTTATCTTTGTATGCCTGAGAAAGCTTATCAATAAATTGTGCAAATGAAGGTGATGTAATTTCATCAAAAAACCAATTTTGAACATATTCACTTAAACAGAGTTTATCAATATCTTTTTGATTAAGTTCTATTTTTTCAAATGGAACGTCCGGTTTTATAGGTTCTATATCAAGTAATATACTTTGCCAGCATATATATTCGTATGGGATAGTTTCTCCGTTAATATGCGAATTTTCTTCAGCTTGATTTAATAAATATTTTGCAACTCCTGCCGGAATTTCGTATCTTTCCTGATAATTATAAAATTTGTCAACAACTCTGTAAAAATCTTGCTCTGTCATAGCATTAAATCCAAATGCATCAAGAATTCCCCACCTTGGATTTATAACTATTGCTAAAAATTGCAGCGAGCCGTTTGCTCTTTGTCTTGAGAATATAATTGCCATATTGCCGTGGCCATCAGGAAAAGAAATATATGTTTTGTATGGCTTTGATTCCTTTAGTATATTATTGTAAAATTCTTTGGTATTATCTACACGCACACCGGACATTTTTAATTCCGACAGAGCCTTATTAATCCTGTTAATAATGTCTTCAGGCGCAAAAGATTTTGCGTTGTCAAGTGCGTGGTATGCCAGTTGTGATTTTGAACGGCCTAATATTTCAAGCGCAGTATACCCTACATCTGTTTCTATATAATACAAAAATACCGGAATAAGTATATTCGCGAGACTATCATATGCATAATCCTCTTCCAATGATCTTATTAGTATCTTTTTATCTTCATTCGATATTGCATTTAAAAAATCCATAAAATCAATTTGTGCTTCAGGATTCATGATTGCTGTTTCAAGAAGCTGCTTTGTTTCATTATTAATAAGCTCGTTGAATTGTTCAAAATAACCGCTTATAACGTCATAGTCAATCTTATTACCTAAATCCTTAAGCATATTAAAAGCTATCATTTTAACGTGGTCGTTGTATTCAGGTGCTTTTATAACATTCCAAAGCTCATCGTTAAGAGTTTCTTTGTCTATAAGCTCAGTTAAAAGCCAGCAAATAATCATTGCTTTTTGTTCATGGGCATTAATAAGTTCTTTGATTAAAATATCAAGAATTGCTTTTTTATCTTCAATTGCTTTTAAATCATTTAGTAAAGATGAATCCGGCTTTGTTGAAGATGCAAGTGCATTTAACGTTGCCAAAATCTCTGCTTTGATTTGAATTTTATTCATAAAACTCCTTTTCCAAAACGGCGGAACTCTCTTCTTATAATCAAGAATTCTACAGCAAAAAATGTTTTTTCGCAATCACTGTTTATAAAGCTTCTAATGCCGCTATTTTCATTGCTTGAACATCCGGATGCTTACCAGTCCATATCTCAATTGCACGTTCAGCTTGATAGATTAACATATCTAAACCGCCTATGGTTTTTAATCCTCGTTTTTGAGCCTCTTGTATAAGTATTGTTTTTGCAGGATTATAAACTATGTCATAAACAATTGTGTCTGATGATAATTTGTCCAAATCAGCTCTTTCTAAAGGCATTTGATCTGCCATATATCCTTTCATTCCAATTGGAGTGGCATTAATAATTATTTTGCTATCTGATAAACTTCTTATATTTTGTATTTGAAAAACTCCAAATTCAATATTAGGGAATTTTTCCCTTACATAATCCAAAGTTTGTCTTGAGTTTATGATATTTCTTGTATAAAAATCTATATATTTAATTCCGCGCTCAGAAAGTCCTACTACGGCAGCTCTGGATGCGCCACCTGTTCCTAATATGCTTGCTCGTTCACCTCTTAGATTTTCTGTATCAGGAATTGCTTTTTTAAATCCGTAAATATCTGTATTGTATCCGTAAAAAGAATGGTCTGATTCTATTTTAACAGTGTTTACACAACCTGCAATATTAGCGTAGTCGTCAATATCATCCAAAAATAATGACATAGGTACTTTTAAGGGGATTGTTACATTAAATCCGTTATATCCGTTCGTTTTTAAATATTTAATTCTTTGTATCAAATCTTCCGGAGATGTTTCTAAAACGTCATAACAACATTCTTCTCCAATGCTGTTTAATCCGGCTTTCTGAATAACAGCTGAAATCGAGTGACCTAATGGGTATCCTATTATTCCAAGTTTAAACATTAATCTCTCCTTTAATACAAATTAAGTATATTTCTTGCAAAAATACGAAATAATATTGAAGATAAAGTTTTATAATACCCTTTGAACATCTTCAACAATTAAGTCCGGTGTCAAATGATATCTTTGGTACAATTCTTCTAGGGATGTTCTATCAGTAAATTCTTTGAATGAACCAAAATTCAGAACTTTAATATTTGAGCTTCCGTAGAATCTTGTAATCTTTTCTCCGAAACCACCGTCTATTTCACCATCTTCAAGAGTTATAACAACTTTATGGTTTTCCTTTAACCTCTCTAAAAGTTCTTTATCAATCCCTGTTAAGAATACAGGATTAATAAGTGTAGCATTTATTCCTAGATTTTTAAGTTTATCTGCAACTTGTTCGCCGAGTTTATAAAAATTACCGGCACCAATTATTGCTACCGTATCACCGCAGTGAGTCACTTTATATTTATTAAGTATTGAATAATCTGTATTATCTTCTTCTCCTTTTGAAATATATTCATTTGGAACTCTTATAGCAACTGGATATTCATTTTGATTAACTGACCAATCCAGCATTCTTAAATATTCTTCTTTACAGGTAGGTGCAAGATATACAATATTAGGTATATTGCTTATAAGCGGAATATCAAAAGTACAAAGATGTGTTGCATCAGCACTTGAAATGCCGCCCCAAAATACCAAAATTGTTGCAGGGCTATTGTTTAGAGCTAAATCTTGAGATAATTGATCGTATGTTCGTTGAATAAATGAACTCATAACACCCATAACGGCTTTGCCGCCACGTTTAGCAATCCCTGAAATCATTGCAACAGCCTGTTGCTCAGCAATGCCTACATCTACATAATGATTGCCCATTTTGTTCCTAAAGTCTTTATTCCAATCAAATACACCTGGAGTTGCAGCATTTACGGCAACAATCGGTTCCCCTGTGCTAACTTTTTTAAGTAAATAATCTTTTGTAAGTGAATTATAATCTTCACTTTGAGCAGAAGGAGCATCATTAAGATGGTCTATAGTTCCAGGTAAAATCCAGTGAAAAGGTTCTTTATTTTCTTCTGCCGGTTTGAATCCCTTACCTTTAATTGTGTGTATATGGACAACTACAGGGTGATTTGTATCTTTTACTTTTTTAAATGTTTCGATAAGCTTTTCAATATTATGCCCATCTGATACGTAATAATAGTCAAACCCTAAAGCTTTGAAGAAATTGTCTTGGGTCTGACCGTTTGAGTTTCTGAGTTTTGTCAAATGCTCACAGATTCCGCCTTGATTTTCCGCAATTGACATGTCATTGTCGTTAACAACCAATATTATGTTACTGTTTAAAGTTGCTGCATTATTGAAGCCTTCTAATGCCTCTCCTCCGGTTAATGAGCCGTCACCAATTACAGCTACAACATTTTCGTTCCCGCCAATAATGTCCCTTCCTTTTGCTAAACCGGTTGCTAAGCTTACGGAAGTAGATGTATGCCCGACTTTAAATAAGTCATGGTCACTTTCCTCCGGCGCAGTATATCCTGTGTACTTATGATATGTGTCAGGATTTGTAAATCCTTCTTTTCTGCCTGTTAAAATTTTGTGCGGATAACATTGGTGTGATACATCAAATACAAATTTATCTTTCGGAGAGTTAAATACATAATGCATTGCAATTGTAGTTTCTACAATGCCGAGATTAGGACCGAAGTGACCGCCTGTTGTGTTAACTTTCTTTATTATATGTTCACGAATTTCTTCAGCAAGCTTTGTCATCTCGTCATAATTTAATGTTTTTAAATCTTCAGGGGAATTAACTTTGTCTAAAACTTCAAATGCTGCATTTGGCATAATTACTCTCCTTTCTATTATATTATACTACAAGGAGAACTGAGCTAAACAAAAATTTATATTGTTAGGTTTTGTTAATTATTTCAGCTGCTTTTATATACCACCTTGCAGTTTCATGTTTTAAAGGTTTGTTAAATAAATCAACATAATCAGGGTAATCAAATCTTTGTTTAGAAATATATTTTATTATGGTATTTTGATTATCATCATTGGGATTAAGCGGTTCAAATCCCATTTTTCTATAAAAGCCTTCAGCCATTCTATCACCTGTTAAAAAAGCATCTGAGCAGATACTGCTTACAGACTTGATTGTTTCTTGCAAAAGACTTGACGCAACTCCAAAATGCCGATATACTCTGTTTACAGCAATAGAATTTATATAGTAAACACTATCTACATCAGTGATATCATCGTATTTATAAGCCAGGCATGCACCTTGTATACGTTTATGCTTGTCTTTGGCTAATAATAAAGTTAAAGAATTATCTTTACTATTCAATCTTGTTTTTATATAATCAGAAAAATTTTGAAAGTTAAAACTATCTTTCATTGCAGACATTTTTTGTTTAAAAGGAAGCCAATTTGGGTCTTTTGTCATTGATGCAAAGTTATTACAAAAGAAGTATGAAAGATTGTTTATAAATGATTTTCTTTTTATTTCTTTTAATCCGGCTTCTGCAACAAATAATTTGCCGTATTTGGTTTTAATGGTGTACGGTTTCACCGGACACGCTCTTGATTTATAGCTTATTTTATTTACATTGGCAATTTTCATACATATATTAAACACCCTAAATTCAATTTTTGCTATTTGTTAAGAATGTTTTTTGTTATTATTCTATTAGCAAAAATTAAATTTAGGGGTTTTATTATATAACAAGTGCAAAAGGAGTTATTATGAAAATAGGCAATGTTAAATCATATTCGCTTATTGGAGTGGCTGCAATAACAGCAGCTGCAGGCTTTGGCTTAAAAAAATCCGGTGAGTATAGAAATGAAGAAAGAAAACAAGCTATTGAGGCTGCTGAATATATAAAGACAAACGCGCCAATTGAGTATAAAAATATTTTAACCGATATGGATACGACCCGTGTAACGAATCCTTATCTTATTGACAAAATTTGGATTAATAGTGCGAAAAAGTTAAGAGATTCTTTGGAAACACAGAAACAATAAAAGCCCAAAAAGCTTCCGCTTTTGGTGGTTCTCATCCATCACACATAACTCAATTTAGTACTAAAAAACTCCCGGAGATGGATTGTCTTGAGTCGTTCGCGATAAACGTGCCTA
>CADCNZ010000197.1 GCA_902802935.1 uncultured bacterium
ATGGGGCAGTCGAGTCAGAAAGCGTTAGCTTGATGCGAGACGTTTAGAAAATTGACCAAACTGCGCCAAGTATTTGAAAATTTAATAAAATTATCGGGATGTAGCGCAGTTTGGTAGCGCACCTCGCTTGGGACGAGGGGGTCGCACGTTCAAATCGTGTCATCCCGACCATTTAAAAAAAGAACTCATAGAATTATGGGTTCTTTTTTTATTAATATAGAATTATCTTATTAACTAATATCCCCTTTTCAAATAGGTTAAAATTTCATATAATTAACATATGAAATTGAAAAAGGGTGATACTATCGGAATAATAGCTCTCTCAGGAGATGTTGAGCGTGAAAAAATAGAAAACGCTAAGATTCATTTTGAAGAATTGGGATACAAAGTTATTTTGTCAAAAAATATTTTTCAAAAGAATAGGTATCTTGCAGGTAGTGATGAAGAAAAAATTGAAGAGTTACACAGTTTTTTTAAAAACTCAGAAATAAAACTTATTTTAGCGGCGCGCGGCGGATACGGCGGAATAAGGCTCGTTAATAAACTAAATTATGAACTTATCAAATCAAATCCAAAACCTGTTTGTGGGTTTTCTGATGTTACTTCAATTTTATTAATGATATATAAAAAATGCGGTATTATAACTTATCATTCTCCTATGGCAGCTGTAGATTTTGGGGAGAAGATTAACAATTTTACTGAGCAAAATTTCTTTGATGTAATAAGTGATAAGCCAATGAGTTTTGAAGGGGGTAAAATATATAATGAAGGTTCTGCCGAAGGTATTCTATGGGGAGGAAACCTTGCAACAGTTGTGTCTTTGTGTGGTATAGATTTTTTACCTGATGAAGATTTTATATTTTTCACAGAGGACCTTAATGAGCCTGTATACAAAATTGATAGAATGTTTCAGCAGTTATTAAATATAGAAAAATTTCGTCAAAATTGTAAAGGGGTTGTTCTCGGTGACTTTTTGGATGTTGATAATAACGAATGGCTTGAAAAACTATTTGTAGAACTTTCAGAGAAATTAAATATACCTTTTGCAGGCGGGTTCAAAATTACTCACGAGACAGAAAAAATAACTTTACCAATCGGAAAAACGGCGATTCTCAGAGGAAAACTTTTGAAGGTTTAAATATTCCGTCTTTACAAGAACCAACAGCGGCAATTTCACTTTTATAGGTTATAATAAAAATATTACAGTTATCAGATGGAAAATTTATTTCCATTCCGTTTTTAATTTTTTGAATTTGATTGTCTTGGAGCTCTTGTTTTGGATAATTTAAATATTCCAAAGGATTTTTAATATTTTTCTGAATTTTTTCTTTTGTATCTATATCTTCAAGTTTTTTTGCGGTTTCAATATCAAACATACCGGCTTTAACCCTTACTAACATAGTCAAATGTCCGTATGTACCGAGTTTTTCGCCCAGATCATTTGCTATAGATCTTATATATGTGCCTTTTGAACAAGAAATGTAGAGTTTTAAAATTTTTTTTTCTTCATCAAAATCTAACAACTTAAGCTCAGATATAGTAACTTTTCGTGGCTTTATTTCAACATCTTTTCCTTCCCTAGCATATTCATAAAGCTTTTTACCGTTGACTTTAATCGCTGAATAAATCGGCGGTATTTGTTCTATTTCACCTTGGAAATCCTTAAGGGCAGTTTCTATTTCATCCTTTTTCACCATTTTATTTGATATATTTATGGTTTGTCCTTCTATATCATAAGTTGTTGTAGATTCCCCAAGCTTTATAGTGCCGATATATGCTTTGTCATCGTCAAGATATTCGATTAAACGGGTTGCTTTTCCTATGCAAATTGGCAGAACACCCTCTGCAAAAGGATCAAGTGTTCCTGTATGGCCAATTTGTTTGACTTTAGTTATACGCCTCAATATCGCAACAACATCATGTGATGTTTTGCCTTTTGGTTTGTAAACATTTAAAAAACCAAACATTACTTGATTTCACCTTTTGATATTTTTTCAATGAGGTCAAGTACTCTTGAACCCTGTTCCAAACCGTCAGAATAAACAAATTTTATTTCAGGAGTAACTCTTAGTCGGATTCTTTTCCCTATTTCATAGCGGACTTTTCCGGTATTTCTTTCAATAATTTCTTTGTCTTTTTCTACTTGTTCAGGAGAGCCTAAAACACTGTATACAACACGTGCATATGAATTGTCGTGGGATACTTCTACATTGACAACTGATACTACACCTTCCAGTCCTCTAACCTCTTTTCTTAAAATATCAGATATATCACGCATCAATTCTTTTCTTACACGTTCATTCCTCAAAGTAGTCATTTATGTATTCTCCTGTCTTGTGTAGAGCTAAACTTCCTGTTACATTATACCATGAAAGTCTTTATGATAACAAATTAAAGCTCCTTTCGGAAGAGAGACAAAAGGAGCAAGGCTAATTATTATGAAGAAAAGATTTTGGTTTTTAAAGAAGTAAGCCGAACACACACACAATGCCTAATCAAACTTTTTGCGTCGTTTATACGACAATATCACTCGCTGCCTTCGACTTACATTATTATTATAACATTCTATGCTTGTGTTCTTAATCTACTTCGGTAGTAATTCTAAGGGATTATTTATTGTATATATCAATTTTTAATTTTTTATTGGGAATAGTATAATATTTTTATGGAAAGAAAATTCGAAATAGTTTCTAAATATAAACCATCCGGAGATCAGCCGCAAGCAATAGAAAAACTTGTTGAAGGTTTAAATAAAGGAGATGATACCCAAACACTATTGGGAATCACCGGTTCAGGAAAAACATTTACAATAGCAAATGTTATTGAAAAGGTTCAAAAGCCAACTCTAATAATTGCACATAATAAAACTCTTGCGGCACAACTTTATAACGAATTTAAGGAACTTTTTCCAAATAATGCGGTAGAATATTTTATTTCATATTATGATTATTATCAGCCTGAAGCATATATTCCGAGAACTGATACATATATAGAGAAATCCGCAAGTATAAATGACGAAATTGATCGTTTAAGACATAACACAACCAGAAGTCTTTATGAAAGAAATGATGTAATTATTGTTGCTTCAGTTAGCTGCATATATGGTTTGGGACTTCCGGAAAGCTATTTTAGGGGAACAATAAAAATCTCTGTCGGAGATACTTTGGAGCGCAACGATTTAATAAAACATCTTGTTATGACTCGATATACAAGAAATGACCTTGTGTTAGAACGTTCAACATTTAGAGCGCGCGGAGATATTTTAGAAATAATGCCTGCTTATGAAAAAATTATAACAAGGATTTATTTCTTTGGGGATGAAATAGAAAAAATTGTACGCATTGATAATACCACAGGCGAAATACTGGAAGCACCGGAGAGTGTATACATATATCCTGCAGTTCATTATATCGCATATGATGAAAATGAAGAAGAAACAATATCAATGATTAGAGCAGAACTTAAATCAAGAGTTACGGAACTTGAAAACGAAAATAAAATATTGGAATCTCAAAGGCTTCAACAACGTGTAAAATACGATATAGAAATGATTAAAGAGATGGGATATTGTACAGGAATCGAAAATTATTCAAGAATTATAGAACGTCGACCTGTAGGTTCAGCTCCTGCAACATTACTGGATTATTTTAGAGGCGATTTTTTAACGGTAATAGATGAATCTCATGTGACATTGCCGCAATTAAACGGAATGTATCACGGAGATGCTTCAAGAAAACAAACATTGGTTGATTTTGGTTTTAGACTGCCCTGTGCAAAAGACAACAGACCGCTAAAGTGGGACGAATTTTTTGCAAAGGTAGGTCAAAAAATATACATTTCTGCAACACCAGGTGATTTCGAAAAGAAAACCTCTGAACAAATTGTTGAACAAATTATCAGACCTACAGGGCTAGTTGATCCTAAAATTCATGTACGTCCTATAGAAACTCAGATTACAGATTTAAAACAAGAAATTGAAAAACGTGCAAAAAAAGAAGAGCGTGTTTTAATTACAACCCTTACAAAACGTATGGCAGAAGATCTTTGCGATTATTTTTTGCAAGAAGGTATCCGCGTCAGATATTTGCATAGCGATATCAAATCGATTGAACGTGTAGAAATACTAAGGGATCTGAGACTTGGTGAATTTGATGTATTAATAGGTGTAAACTTATTAAGAGAAGGGCTTGATATACCGGAAGTTTCGCTTGTGGCAATAATGGATGCTGATAAAGAAGGCTTTTTACGTTCTGACACAAGCCTTATACAGACAATAGGACGTGCTGCAAGAAATGCATGCGGAGAAGTAATTATGTATGCTGACAGAATGACTGATTCTATGCAAAGAGCAATAAGCGAAACAAATCGCAGACGTGACATTCAACTTGAATATAATAAAAAATACGGAATAATACCTCAAACTATTAAAAAACCGATTGAGAATAATCTTTTGTCGCTGGTTGCAAGTTATCGTGATTTTGAAGATATTGTAGCAGAAGAAATGGTAGATCTTGGAATTGACAAAAAAGACTTGCCAAAACTTATTTCTAAACTTGAAAAAGATATGCATAAAGCGGCTAAAATACTGGATTTTGAACGTGCGGCAGAAATTCGGGATCAGCTTAAAAAATTAAGAGAAATGATATAAAAAAGAGCTCAATATTTTATTGAGTTCTTTTTTATATCTATTGAGTTTACTTAATTTTTAGTATTTGTAAATAACTTTCCATCCGTTGTCAGCAATAGAACCTGCGCATCCACTGCCATTACCAACCTTTGATTCATTACATGCCAAATTACCTGAAGTAGCTTCCCAACCTATTTTTTTAGGTGTTTTACTGTATGCACTTGCGTATGTTTTACCACCATTAGCTATAACAGAACCGTTGTCATCCATAACAAACATAAAAATATCTTTTCCGATTTTGTTCGGCTTTGTTTCAGCGCCGTTAATATCATAATAGAAGTTTGCATATATTCCCTTATAAGAACCTTCATTATTTGGTTTAGAAACAGTTTCCTTAATCTGTATTGCAATAGATTCACCACCGCTTAAATTATAAACAAATGTTGCGTCATCAGCTTCTTCATCAGTTCCTTCTGAACCTTGAGCAGACTTGTATTCAGTACCGGCATATGTTTTGCGGTCATATTTTGAATATTGTTTTTCTTCTGCAACGGAACCTTTTACTAGACCGGCTAATTTTGTCAAATATGTATCAGTATCTGATGCAACATAACTCAACTTTTCTACATCATTTTGCTGTAATAGCATTTCATTAGCATTTTCCAGCGTTGAAACCATTTTTCTTAAAGACGGTCCGACTTTTGATTTCTGAAAAGCGCCAACTAAAACAGGAGCAGCAAGAGCTGAAACAATACCGATAACTGTTAAGGTTATTAATACTTCGGCAAGAGTAAAACCAAATTTCTTTTTCATAAAACACCTCTCTATACTTAAACTTAACTTTTTTATTTTACCATTTGTTTACTTAAAAAACAAATAAAAAAAATAACGCAAATTTATATTTTGCGTTATTTTTATGTTATGCTACTTTATTTTTTATTGATATAAAGGAGCCAGTTTTTTCTCTTGTTGAGGAATTACTCCTTCTTCTATAGATTGATAAACTCTGTAATCAATCACAGGGAAGCAATTATCAATACTTTCAATTTCAGATAACTTGTTGTTGTCAATGTTTCCACTCTCTATCATATCAGCAATTCTGCTAAATCTGTCAACGTGTTCATTGAATCTGTCAGTTGCATAATCTTTAGCCTGCCAAGTTGTTATCAAGAACGGCCAATCTGAAGATTGTAACAGCAAGTTTTCTCTCGCCAATTGATTTAGTGCTCTATGTAATAAATTATCTTCCGGAATTTCAGGATATTTATCAGCTATTGCAGAAATACGTTTTTCGCAAGAGTGAATAATAGGCCACATCCATTCAGTAAGATGATTTTGCCATACATAGAAGTGTCCGCCTTGTCCCCAAGAAGATTCAGGTATTTGAATAGCTTCTTTAGGAGGATACTTGGTTACATATTCACCGGCAGTCATTCTTTCTACTTGCGGCAAGTAATTGTTGAACTTTTTGATAACTTGTTTAATAAATTCAACTCCCTCGAACCACCAGTGACCAAATAATTCAGTATCAAAAGACACCATTACCAAGCCTTCTTTATTTTTTGCAAGTTTGTAATCATTTAGAAGATGGTAAATTAAAGTTGTATAGTGATCTGAATTTTCATTAACTTTATTCATTGCCAATACCGGATCGTATAACATTTTGTCACCTAAATCTGTTGTCGGTGATGTTATTCTCCAATAATGCATACCTGACTTATCGTCTTTTTTGTGGAATTCCCTGAAACATCCGTCTCCTGGGTATCCGTCTGCTGCAGACCATACTTGGTATCCTGCCCTGTCATTTCTTCCCATAACGGCAACTTGAGCATCAGGAAGCCAATATGCTGAATATGTGTCGTAACCGGTAGCAGGTCTTTCCGGAAGAGGTATGTATTCAATATTTCCGTACATTCCTATTACTCTTCTGTTACCTATAGAGTTACCACCTTCAATTACATGTGATTCTGTAAAGAAATAATGAATATCATTGTTTTGAAGTGTAACTTCGATTGCCGGTCTCCAATGTTTTTTCCCGTCTTTGCCAATATATTCATATCCTTGACGATATGCACATTCAGGCAGCCATGCTCCCATTGCCTTCTTCCCGAACAGTCTCTTGGTAGTGTCTTGTCCTATTTTAAATTGTGCGTTCAAATTACTGTCAGTAGCTAATAACGGAGAAAATCCATGAGTAGCTCCGGACGTTGTAATTTCTATGCAGCCCAAATCTTGATATTTTTTAAAATATTTAATCAAGTTTTTTTCATATTTATTGACAAAATCTTCTCTTAATTTATTCCACCAATCAAAGTAATATTTTGCCAAATATTTAAGGTGTTGTGAATGAGCAACCTTTGGATCAGGATATCTTTCCAAATCCTTTGCAACTGAAGATATTCTTGAATCGATATATTCTACAAACCCGTTTTGTAAATGTTCATCATTCAATTGCTCAGCTAAAATAGGAGTTATACCTACTGTCAATTTTGCCTTAATACCTTCATCATATAATTCTGAAATAGCATTCAATAGAGGTACATATGTTTCAGCCATACATTCATAAAGGTTCTCTTCACCGAATGGCCACATACCGGCTTTTCTGTAGTATGGCAAATGACTGTGTAACATAAATACGAATTGTCCTACTGACATATTTGCCTCCGTTCGTTCTTGTTGGGGATACGTTCTTTTAAGGATTCTTTGAAGGGTCCTCTCGGATTTACCCCCGTATATATTTTTACATTACTATTTATAACATAAACACTTAAAAAAAGTAACTCTTTAGTATTAATTCAGTCGAATAATTTTACAATTGTTAACCTTATTTTAGATGTTAATACAAAAAATTATATTATATAAGAGTTATATAATTGATTATGCAGCATTTTATCCGATTGCAAAAATGGAATCTCCGTTCGCAGAACAAGTAGCACAAAAATCTGTTTCGGCACTTACTGTAACAGCATAATTTTTTAATGAACTACCAACCCTTCCTCGATAATCATTTGCCAAAAATGGGCAAGCATATATTCCGTTTTGTGTTACAGAACGTCCGCGCATGCAGTCAGTTTTTGGCGAAATCTTCGATAAATTTTCTTCGTTTGCAATAGGGTACGATGCTGTAATTTTAATGTCCGTATTTTTTATTTCATGCATTTGAAAAAGACTATTTAAATTTTCATAGATTTCTTTATTATCCAAATTGTAATAATTTTGAATGCATAAAACAGACTCAAAATTATAACGTGATAGTATTTTTAAACTTGCAATGGTCTGTCTGAAACTGCCTCTATATCTCACTTTATCATTTTCTTTTTCATCATAATGAGCGGCAGATAATTGAAAAAATATTTGAGTGCACCCTTCATCTTCGACTTTTTTTAAAAACCTTATTTTTTTTTCATTTAAAAAACTTGCATTTGTGCAAATACATACATTACATCTTTTTAAACATAGTCTCAAGATTGAATTAAAATCCGGATGAGTCATTGGTTCTGCACCCGTTAAATAAATACAGTACAAATTTTCTGTGAGCGAATCTTCAATTACTTCTTTGACCTTATCAATTGTGATAAAATCTTTAACTTTTTTACTGAGCGGGAAATCTATATAACAACCGGAACATCTTTGATTACAGCTTTTGGAAGTCATTTCTATAAAAAGATTATTAAGTTCATCTAATTTATAAATCGGTGCTGTGCATATACTCATTTTATCCTCCTTACTTTTGACACTTTAATAGTATTTCAATGAAACTTTGAAAAAAATTCCCATGTAAGGTTATGATTATGATATTTGACTTACCCGATAGGGCAAATGCAAGATTAATATTTTGTAGTATTAACAAAATCTTAATTATTTAAAGCCTTATTATGCTTGATTAGATTTTTTTTTTGAATTACGATTATGAACGTAAACGTATTACACAAAATAAGAAGGAGTTAAAACTTATGGTAAACGTAGCTATTAACGGATTCGGAAGAATCGGTAGAAACACATTAAGAGCAGCTATCAGAGAAGGTATCTTTGATAAGATTAACTATGTTGCAATC
>CADCNZ010000198.1 GCA_902802935.1 uncultured bacterium
ATTAATGTTCATTTACCCCTCTTTGTATGAAGGTTTTGGGCTGCCTGTTTTAGAAGCAATGCAATGCGGTTGCCCTGTTATAACTTCTAATACAACTTCTTTGCCTGAAGTGATTGGTGATGCCGGTATACAAATCAATCCGACTTCTGATGAAGAAATGATTGCAGCATATAAACGAATGTACTTTGATGCAGATTTTAGAGAAAAATGCAGACAAAACGGTCTAGAGAGAGCAAAACAATTTAGCTGGGAAAAGTGTGCAGCAGAAATTTTAGAATTTATTAAAGAAAAGTGCGTCTAAAATCCCCTTTATATATGATTCAAAATAATATCATCATAACCTATAATAAGATTTGAAAAGAGGTTTTAATGGTCGTAAGAATTCTTTTACTGTTTTTATCGTTAATAATATTAGTGAATTTGTGTATTATAACTGCATGTTACGTTACGGGAGAGAACTTATATCAAAAATACGGAAAACAAATTTTACTTATTTTTGGCGGATTTGTTTTTACAGTTGCAGCATTATACATAGCACTAGCACTCATTGGCTTAGAATAAATTATAGAAAGGGGAAAGATGGACAAAAAAGTTTTGGGTATGCCGCTAATTGTACTCGGTTTACTGGTTTGTTTTTTAGTTTTATGCAATCCGTTTGTTATGGTTGGACCTGGCGAACGCGGAATAAAAATTACATTAGGCAAGGTTTCACCAACTCCGTATGTTGAGGGACTTCATACTATATTCCCTTTTATACAAAAATTTAGAACAATGGATGTTAAGACTCAAAGAAATACAAAAACCACCGCAGTATACACTAAGGATATTCAACAGGCAAGAATTACTTATGTTATCAATTACAATGTAGATCCATCCAGTGTTAACAGACTATTTCAAGAAGTTGGCTTAGATTATGAAAACAAAATTTTAATACCTGTAGTAGAAGGCACTATAAAAGATATAATCGGTAAATGGAATGCTCAAGATTTAATCGCAAACAGAGAAAGAGCAACAAGTGATATTTTAGTTAAGCTGCAGAATCAGCTTAAGGATAACTATTTAGATGTAACAGATTTTCAAATGACAGAAATAAATTATTCAGATGTTTTTGAAAGAGCAATCGAGAGCAAAGTCACAGCAGAACAAGAAGCTTTAAAAGCAAAAAATAAAACTGTTCAAGTTCAAGAAGAAGCAAAACAAAAAGTAATAGCAGCTGAAGCAGAAGCAAAATCAATGGCAATAAGAGCACAGGCTTTAAATCAAAATAAATCATTGGTACAATACGAAGCAGTTCAGAAATGGGACGGTAAAATGCCTCAATATATGTTAGGTAACTCAGTGCCATTCATAAATGTTAGCCCTGCTAAATAGATATAAACCAGACACGCTAAAATATAAAAACGAGATGCTCAAGCACCTCGTTTTTATTTAACAATTAACAGTATTAATTTATGTAAATTATTTCTTATTCCCCCCGCAAAAAACTTTTTTTTTGTTTTTATTTGTGTATAATAGATACAAAGAAAGAATAGTTATATGGTACAAGATATAATAAAAATAAAATCCAACAGTCCGTCAAAATCACAATATATATCAAAACCAACAAATTTATGTGATGAAATTGAGCATTATTTAACAAATATATTTGAAAAAGAAAAGTGTGAAAAAGGGTCTATACTCGTTAGTTACAACCCATTTGTCATAAAAAAAATTGCGGGATACTTATCAGGAAAGATAAAAATGCCTGCATCAATAGGTATAGCAGGAGAGACGGCGAGCGGGAAATCTACAATAACTATGGACTTGATTGATACAATCGAATCCTTTGCAACAGAGTTTAACATATCCGATGTTATAACACGTGTTAACACAGACGACTATTATTATGATCGATCAGAAATGGTAAAAGCTGCAGGCAGTTTTGCTGAATTCGCAAAAAATTATGACCTTGATATTCCTCAAGCATTGGAATTAGAGCTAATGAGTAAACATATCAAGGAATTATTATCAGGAAAATCTACATATCTTCCTAAATATGATATGTCCGGCACAGCTATTCGCCATGATAATTATACACTGGCAAAACCTTCCAAAGTAATTATATCGGAAGGTTTGTTTACACTTACAGAAAAAGTAAGAGATGCATTTGATTTTAAAATTTATGTAGACATAGCAGAAGATATAAAAAAAGAAAGATTTTATATAAGAGCTAAAGAACGCGGCTTAGGTGATTCAGCTGATCATATATATGCTAATGCTAACGAAAAAGCTGCAGTTCATATTAAACCTTGCAAAGAGAAAGCAGATATAGTTTTATCCGGAGCAGCAGATAGAATTAAATATAAGAACTTTTTGAACAAAATTATAGGAATTGTACAAGAATTATATTATACGGAAGGTATGTGATGCGTATTTGTGGTATTACCTCTAAGGAAAATTTAACTATTGCTGCATGCGGTGCTATTTGTGCTCTTATGACAGCAGGAATTTATGTACAAGAACGCAGAATAGAAAATGCTATGCAGGAAATTCAAGAAAAAGATTCTGCGCGCTATGAAAGATTGAATAATGTTATACATATGAAATTTAATCAAAAATACAGGATGTGGACTAATGAATTAAAGCAAATGCGTGATTCAATCGCAGTTGAAAATTATTCAAAAATAAAATAGAATTTGACAATTAAATATAAATCGGGACACTCTGCCGACGAGGAAGGTGACTAAACGTCACGTTTCGAGGAGAGGTAGCAGCTTGGTTCAAGCAAGCCCAACAAATTTTGACA
>CADCNZ010000199.1 GCA_902802935.1 uncultured bacterium
AGTAAATTATGTATTTTTGAGGGATAACAGACCTGAAATAATGGTGGAAATTGGTGACATGATAGAGCTGGATAATGATAAGCCAAACAGAAAAGAATATACAAAATTTTTATCTCAAACTTTGGAGAATTTATGTGACAAACAAATCCAAGAAATTTCTCATGCTAAATTTCAAGGCTATGATACATTATTCCAACAGAAATTAAAATGGTACAGACAAATTGAACAAAGATTAAAGCGCATTGATCTCAAAAAATCTTCGGGAGTATAAATTTATAGTTTATAATCAATACCGTGCTTTTTAAATAATTCGTTGAAGAATTCTTTATTCTTTATTATATTTTCATTGTTTAGCTGCATTTCAAAACCATAATTAAACTTATGTTCATTAATATTACCATTTTTTATAACTTTGCCAATATACTCTTTTATGCATTTATTAGCCGGCTTGTTGATATTTCTTAATTCAGCGGAATCTTTTGTATAACTAATTTTATCCAATAGCTTTCCTGCTTCTAGTGCTATTTTTTTTAATTCAGGTGTTTTATCAGATGCAATGTCTTTTAACGCAAAATTTCTTTCAATAAACGCTTTTACATTCGGTACAAATTTATATTTTGCATGAAAATATATTGCACCTTCTTTAGAAAATATATCAATCGCATTATTTTTATTTTTATCTAAAATCATTATACTAATAAGCCTTAAAAGTTCACCAAGGCCTTCTCCCCTATATCCTATATGTGTTTGCATATAAAATCCTAATAATACATTTTTATTTTCATTCAATCCAAATGTATTAATACCTAACTTTTCATTTTTAGTATCAGTTATTTTGCAGGAAAAATTATTCAAGTTATTTGCATGATTGTATACATTCACTCTTAATTTGCCCAAAGTTTTATGTTCTAATTCAAACTTTGGTATTTGCAACAACTTATTATCCGAATATTTCCAAATTGGTTTTACTAAATCAATTTTTGTACGCATAAATATATAAAATAGCTAAATATAAAATTTGCTATTTTAATTTTTCCAATATTGAATTAAACGGCTCTTCCCAAGAAATATGATCTGTTTGCTTGAATATTTCTACACTGTTATACCACGGGGTATTCTTTGTATCACTAAACCAACGCCAATCAGATGCATATGGCAGCAAAAGATATGTTTTTACACCTAATGCACCTGCAAGATGCGCAACTGAGGTATCTACAGTTATAAGAACATCCATTTGCTTTAAAGCTCTTGCTGTGTCGGAAAAATCTCTAAAATCTTTTGCCAAATTTATCATTTGAGGATATTTTTCATTCCCGCCAAAAGTATCTGTGTATTGAAATGAATATAACTGAATAGTATCTAAATTAAAAAACGGTTCAAAACATCTTACATGTATTGTTCGATTTATCATTGTTCTAATACCGGCACTGCCTGCTTCCCAACATAAACCAACCTTTTTTTTATCTGATTTTATTGTATTTTTATAATCTATATCCAAATACCCCTCTGCAAAAGGAATATTATTAAAATCCATATCAAGAACATATGCCAAATCGGTTATTCTTATAGATTGGGTGGCAGGATTAATTTTATCATATTCTATAAAATCATAATTTGGATAATTGTACTCAAATAATGTTCTCAGCTGATTTGGAACTGCAATTTTTACGTTATGTTGACTTAAAAAAGGAACATATCTTATAAACTGTATATGGTCGCCAAACCCTTGTTCACATATTATAACCAAATCATTGTCCAATTTTGCACCAGGATACCAAGGATTATTTGTCATCTTGGAAATATTATGTTTTACCCTTTTAAAAAATAAGTCATAGCCTTCTTTAAATTTTTTCTGTGTCAAATAGCACATACCCAATGATACAATTGTAGCTTCATCATTAGGGAATTTTGACAACATACTTTTATAATATTTCTCCGCTTCTTCATATTCACCAAGTTTTTGACAGCTTACCGCAATATTATAATCTGCATTATTGCTGCCAAACTTAGCCGCTGCTTTGTAACATTCACGAGCTGCTTCATCATCGGAATAAATTAATTCTTTTAAATATCCGAGCTGATGCCACAGAATCGGTGTATCGATATGTTTTTTTAAATATTCTGCGCATAACTC
>CADCNZ010000200.1 GCA_902802935.1 uncultured bacterium
AGAAGGGCTTTTGTACAAAGCCCTTCTTTTTTATTTTGAAATTGATTTTACTCCTCTTGTAATTGCTTCAAGAATTTTTCTTACTTTTACAATTTCTATTCCGTCAAACTTATCCTGAACTTCATTTGCTTCTGGAATAATAATTCGTTTGAATCCGAGCTTTTGAGCTTCTATTATACGTTTTTCAATATGATTAACAGCTCTTATCTCCCCTGAAAGACCAAGTTCCCCAACAATTGCTGTTTGCAAATCAAATACTACATCTCTGACACAAGTTACTATGGCAAGTGCAATACCTAAATCAGCCGCAGGTTCATTAACATCAATACCGCCTATAACATTTACATAAACATCTTGTTTTGATAAATTTAACCCTATTCTTTTTTCCAAAACTGCTAATATTTGAAGTACTCTTCCTGTGTCAACACCATTTGCAACCCTTCTTGGTGCAGGATATGGAGTTGTTCCTACCAATGCTTGTATTTCTACCAAAAGAGGGCGTGTTCCTTCGCTCGTGACAATTATTGTACTACCTGGAGTTTGAGTCTGACTATATTCCTTTAAAAACATTTGGCTTGGATTTATGACTTCAGCTAATCCTTTGATACCCATCTCAAAAATACCTACCTCAGAAGTATTTCCAAATCTGTTTTTTATAGAGCGCAATATCCTATATGTTTTATATTTATCACCTTCAAATTGAATAACAGTATCCACCATGTGTTCAAGAACTTTTGGACCTGCAATATTTCCTTCTTTTGTAACATGTCCGATTACAATAACAGAAATGTTCTGACTTTTCGCAACCTGCATTAAAGAATTACAGCATTCTCTGATTTGAGATACACTTCCTGCTGAACTTTGCATTGTTGATGTATATATGGCCTGTATACTGTCAACAACAACTAAATCCGGCATTAATTCAATAATATGTTTTTTTATTAATTCTAAATTTGTTTGGGGGTAAATATATAAATTATCTGACTTAACTCCGAGCCGCTCCGCACGCAATTTAACCTGACTTGCAGATTCTTCAGCCGATACATATAAGACTTTTTTATTTTTTGCACAAATCTCTCCGGAGGTTTGCAAAAGAATTGTAGATTTTCCTATACCAGGATCACCGGCAATTAAAACCAGTGAACCTTGAACAATTCCTCCGCCTAAAACTCTGTCGAATTCTGAAATATTTGTTGAAATCCGAATTTCAGAGTCCAATTTTATTTCAGATAATTTCATTGGCGGGGTTGAATCCGGAACTGTTATTTCTGTCACATTGTCTTTTGGATTTGACAATTCTTCAACAAACGAACTCCAGCTTCCGCATTCAGGGCATTTGCCAAGATATCCTGCAGTTTCATAACCGCAATTTTGACACACATATTTTGACTTTACTTTTGCCATAACTACTTATTCATCGGTATAACTAACTTTTGACCAATAGATAAAGCGTTCGGATTTGCCATTTTATTAGCTTCCTGAATCGCATTAACTTTACTCATGTCAAAAGAACCGTAAAATCTTATAACAATACTCTCTAAAGTGTCGCCTTCTTTAACTGTGTATTCTTCATTAAGTATAACAGGTGCTGTAACTTTTTTGGATGAATTATCTGCCGGAATAAAAGTAAATTTACCTGACTCTGTCTTCACACTCTTTACCGGTGCTATGTCATCTTTCGGAGTTGTTAGATTTATTAACAAACTTACAAATGTTGTGATAATAAGAGTTATAATCACACCAACTATTAAACCTGTTACAAAATAAACTTGAGGAGCTTTTTCATTTTTTTGTTTTACGCCAAAAGATTGCCATAGAGCATCTAATTCGCGGTTTTTACTTTGTGTTCTGTAAAAATCTTCATCTTGATGTTCTCTGTTATATCGGCTGAGAGCCTCCATCATTGCGACTTTTTCTCTTGTAATATTTGATCTTCTTAGTGTTGTACTTTTCATAACTCCTCACTATTTTTATAGCACGCGACGCTATTATCTATACTAGATAGCATAAAAGGACAAGGCGTGCAAATTTATTAAGCGTTTTGTAAACAAATGTAACAAAATTTATTTGATAAATTTGAGTAATACTGCAATTGCCATGTTAAAATTGTATTTTACACATTTTGATGTTAATCTTATTAAAAATATTTATGGAGTTTTTATGGACACAAATGCATTATTTAAAATAGGATATGGGCTTTATGTTTTAACTGCAAATGAAAACGGCAAAGATAACGGTTGCATAATTAATACGGTAATGCAAGTCACATCAAATCCTTGCCAAATAGAAATTGCTGTTAATAAACAAAATTATACAAATGAAATGATACAGAGAACGAAAAAGTTTAACATATCAATTCTCACTGAAGATACTAAATTTGAAGTTTTTAAACATTTCGGATTCCAATCCGGAAGAAATATTAATAAATTTGAAAACTTTTCCGACACAAAGCGTTCTCCGAATGGAGTTTTATATTTGACCAAAGATACGAATGCTTTTATGTCAGCTTATGTAAAACAAGAAATCGATTTGGGCACGCATACTCTATTTATAGGTCAGCTTGTTGCCGCTGAAACCCTTTCAGAAAAACCAACCGTAACTTACGATTATTATCAAAAAAATATTAAACCAAAACCACAGGAAAAAACCGAAAAAAAAGGCTGGAGATGCAAGATTTGCGGTTATGTTTATGAAGGCGAAGAATTACCACCCGATTTTATCTGTCCTTGGTGCAAACACGGTGTTGAAGATTTTGAAAAAATATAAGGGTTGAAAAAGCCTTTTTTATAACATATACTGTATTTACGCACATTGAATATTTTCAAAAATTTGCGCTCTAATATGAAATCCATGGGGATGCCACGGCTTTGACGTTGTGATTGGTAGATCCGGGTTGCGAGTCCGAGAGCTGTTCTCGGTTATCAACGGGCAAACTAAAATGAAATGACAACAAAGTTGTTTCTCTTGACGCTTACAGAATGGCAAAAGCTGCCTAACCGCTGCGCGGTTGCGTCCCTCTTAGCCGGCCAGCTTGCCGCTTGCTAAGATGAAATATGCAAGATGCAGTACTCAAATGATGGTATGAGTATCAAGTTTTACCATTGAAGGTTAGGCTTCCGCAAAAAGTCTTTGGCTTAACTTAGGTTATGTAACTTTCCTTGTTAATCTGAGCTAATAAGTTACTACACTCGTAGATATCAGTTTTTATCCGCATCGGACGCGGGTTCAACTCCCGCCATCTCCACCAAAGAGAAGGCTCCATGCCTTTTCTTTGGTGGAGATAAGAAGACAAAGAACCCTTATTCGGGTTCAAGCTACCTTTTTCAGGACATTTGCTCGAAAGGGGTAAATATTGTATTTTTTTGAGTAGTTTGGTCGGAAGAAAATAAGCGTGCTGTCACCCTGAACTCGTCTCAGGGTCTTGCCGGAATATAGTAAACACGCCAAGTTGGTAAGATTCCGAAACAAGTTCGGAATGACAAAACATGATTGGAAATGAAAATTTCAAAGTACCTTAAAAGTCCATTTTCAGTCCTCAAAATTTCAATTTTGGAATTTTGAAATGCCTAAATATACTCACAAATACCTACAAAACCTAAATCATACAAAGAACACAAAGAGGTCGGGCTTTAGCCCGACACATATTTTATTTATTTTTGTCGGGTTGAAACCCGACCTATTCACTACAGACTCAAGTTTTCTGCAGATTGAATGCTGCCCTAAACCCTGTTCTTTTACACCTCGTCTAACGCAGCTGATATAATAGCTTTCAATCCAAAATATTTGTTAAATAATTTTAAGTATTTCTCTTTAGTTTCATTTGATATACAATCATATCGATTGTTATGAAAATTTTTGCAATGTATAAATTTGTTTTCCAAATTATACATATTGATAAAATTCTTAAATAAATCTTCCAATCTTTCCTCGGTGATGCTCGAACATTTAAGAACTCTATAAATACAATATTCTTTCTCCCAGCCTAAATTGTTATTTTTATCAACTCCTAAATCTATTAAATTAAATTTATTATTTTCATCCAGTATAAAGTTTGAGAGTTGGTAATCTGCCGAGTATACCATTTTTTCATTATCAGCGCAGGTAAAGTTTTGAAATATATAATCAATTACTTTCTTAAAAATTCGTTTTTGCTCTTCCTCGGAACAATACATCAGCATTTTGCTAACACATTCCCCCTTTACATATTTATAAATTACGCTGTTGCTTTCATCAGAATTTTTATTTTCCATTTGTTGCTCACTGTCAAAAGTGCCCCTTTTAAAAACTATTTCTCCTTTTTCTTTCGCAATGACTTGATATGATATGTTGTTTAGTTCATAACGATATCTCCAACAAAATTCACTTTTTTTGTTTATATGTCTTTGATATATGTGAGAATTTTTATTCAAAATGTAGAATTCTGCATTTTTGGAATTATAATTAAGAAAATCCTCCACAAACATTTTATCTAATTCAAAAAAACGCTTCGAAAATACACAAAGAATGGATTCTGTTTTAAAACAAAAAAGCTCGCTATCTGATGATAATACAGCCATCAGTATATCTACTACATTGATAGGATTAGTTACACTAACTAATTTGCATAAATTACTTATTAGATTGCGTGTCAACATCGGTAGTTTTTGTTTTAATTTAATTTTAAGCGCGAACAAAGATATAACCTTTTCTTTTGAGACAATAATGCCAAAATCATTATATATATATTCATTTTTTATAGAAAAAATCTGTTCTAATTTCACCCCAAGCCTCCAGCCATTTTTATTTGACATCTAGTGAATGTCATCTTAAGTTAAACACTATCATATAATCAAGAAAATGGCAATCACTAAATGTCAACGGGTTATATTCGAAATGTTTATCAATAAATCAGTCGATGGTAATAACAATATTTGCGGTAAAAAAATATATATATTGAGAAAAGGAATGAATATTTCTCAAAAAAAACTTGCTGATTTATTACAAATATACGGACTTGATATGGACAAAAATGCAGTACAGAGAATTGAGGCGGGTAAGAGGTTTGTAACGGATATTGAGCTTCTTGCTTTTTCTTCCATTTTTAAAGTAAAAATGGAAGAACTTGTTACTGCGTAGTTTATTGGATTTACTTTATTTAACCAACTTCAAATTTTCGGCAGACTGAAGTCTACCCTACTACTCGCTACTCGCTTTAGTTTGTAGATAATGTCTACAATTTGGAATTTCGCAAAATCTCTGTTCTTTCTTCTCAAACCGACTGTTACATTATAAATAGCTTAAATAATTAATTCTAAATATATTAACACTAAACTGCGAATCTAAAATGCACTATATCACCATCTTGAACAACATAGTCTTTACCTTCAAGACGGGTAACTCCTTTGTCCTTGCACGCAGCGTACGAACCGTTTTCAACAAAATCTTTATAGCTGGTAACTTCAGCTCTTATAAAACCCTTTTCAAAATCTGTATGAATAACACCTGCTGCCTGCGGAGCTTTTGTTCCATTTGAACATGTCCAAGCACGAGTTTCTTTCTCACCAGCTGTTATAAAAGTAATCAAATTTAGAAGAGAGTATACTGATTTTATCATTTTATCTATACCGCTATCCTCAACACCCAATTCTTCTAAGTATTCTTTTGCGCCTTCTTCTCCAAGTTCAACAAGTTCTTCTTCAATTCGCGCACAGATTATAACAGTTTCGGCACCATATTTTTTAGCATATTCCTGTACTCGTTTTGTATAATCATTTCCGTCTTTGAGGTCAAACTCTGAAACATTAGCACAATATATTACAGGCTTTACAGACATCAAGTTTAAAGGTTTTATGACCTCAATTTCATCTTCATTAAAATGGTCTTTCAAATTGATAAAATGCCCTTCTCCAAGAAGTTCATTCAGTTTTGTTAATGCATTATTTTCAAGTACAGCTTCCTTATCTCCGCCCTTTGCCTGTTTTGATATTCTTGCTTGACGTCTTTCTATTGATGCTAAATCCGCAAGAGCAAGCTCAGTATTTATCGTTTCTATATCCGAAATCGGGTCCACTTTACCTTCAACGTGGATAGTATTTTCATCGTCAAAGCATCTTACAACTTGGATTATTGCATCAACTTCTCTTATATTATGCAGGAACTGGTTTCCAAGCCCTTCACCCTTGCTTGCACCTTTTACCAAGCCGGCTATATCAACAAATTCAATAACTGTAGGTATTATTTCTTTCGATTTACATAAATCAGCCAAAATTTTAAGCCTTTCATCAGGAACGGTCACAACTCCCACATTCGGTTCTATTGTACAAAACGGATAATTTGCACTCTGCGCGTTTTTAGTTGCTGTCAAAGCGTTAAATAAAGTTGATTTTCCTACATTAGGAAGTCCTACAATTCCGGCTCTTAGCATTTTCAAATCCTTTCATAACATTTTTCATTATTATAACATGAAAGCATAAAGAAAACTTTGCAGAGCAAAATTTGATTGTTTTTATTAATATACAACTCTTAAATTTTTTTTTGTTTTTCTTACAAAAGCATATCCAATAGGTTTTAAGCTTAAAAGATAAACACTCTACATAAACACTATGAAACCAATTAAAATAAAAACATTCAGTAATATTTCTTAACACTTTGTGTTTAATTCCTTTTAAAATGCTTGCATTCGGATATTTAGCAAATATTATTAATATATAATGTCGAAATATGGCATTTAGTATTAGCCGAAACAGAGGAAAATATGGCAAAAGACGTAATAGAAATCGAAGGAAAAATTCTGGAATCTATGCCAAACGCAATGTTTAGAGTTGAACTCGAAAACGGGCATGAAATTTTGGCTCATATTTCCGGCAAAATCAGAAAAAATTTCATAAGAATTCTACCGGGTGACAGAGTAAAAGTTGAAATGACACCGTACGATTTGAGCAAGGGCAGAATTACATTTAGACTCAAGTAATGAGATATGATTTGCAATTCCATACAGTATGTGAATCGTGAATGGTTAATTGTGAATCGAAAATAAAACTTAAATTATAAAATCACAACTCACGATTCACGAATCACGAAAAATTCAAGTATAAGAAAATAAAAAAAGGAAACAAAAAATGAAAACAAGAAGTTCAGTAAAACCTATGTGCGACAAGTGCAAGGTGATTAAAAGAAAAGGCAGAGTTGCCGTAATTTGTGAAAACCCTAAACACAAACAAAGACAGGGTTAGGTTTGTATTGTCGGTTTGTGATTCGTGAATCGTGAATCTTAAATCGACGATATTTAGAAGATTAAAATCGAATCACGAGTTACCACTCACGATTCACGCAATACGATTCATAGAGTAATAATAACAATAAAGGAAGAAAACATGGCAAGATTAGTAGGGGTAGACTTACCTCGTAACAAAAGATTAGAAATCGCTCTTACCTATATATACGGAATAGGACCTGCTAGAGCAAAGAAGATTCTTGAAGTAACAGGAATTTCTCCTGATTTGAGAACTGATGATTTAACAGAATCAGACATTAAAGAACTTAGAAATGCACTTTCTGAATACAATATCGAAGGTGATTTAAGACGTGAAGTAACAATGAATATTAAAAGACTTCAAGAAATTGGTTCATACAGAGGATTACGCCACAAGCGTAAACTTCCTTGCAGAGGACAAAGAACAAAGACTAATGCAAGAACATTGCGCGGTAAGAAGACCGGACCTGTTTCTAAGAAAAAGTAATAAAGGTTAAAAATAACAGTAAAACATAAAGGAAAAACAAAATGGCAAGACCAGTAAAAACAAAGAAAAA
>CADCNZ010000201.1 GCA_902802935.1 uncultured bacterium
AGAAATATCAAACCGTATAACAAAAATCGGTGCTGCGCAAAACAGAGTTGATTCAGCTTTAGGAGCAATTGATGTTCAATCACAAAACTTGACATCGTCATTATCTACTTTACGTGATACTGATGTTGCAAGTGAATCATCAAAATATATTCAGGCTCAAATTCTTCAACAAGCTTCTGCAACATTGCTGGCAACGGCAAACCAAACTCCTAGTATTGCACTAAACTTGTTATAGAGGTAAATCATGAATATAGACAATAATCCTGCTAGTTAGTTGATTAGGGATTAATATAAGAAGAGGTGTTTATGAAAATAGATACCTCTTCTTTTTTAGTCGTATAGGTGCTGTATTTGTCCTAAGTTTATGTTAATATCGGTTTATGGAGATTATATCAGAAGAATTAAGGCTTGTTGAAGATAGCTTAAGAAATTTATTTCTACAAAATAATGATGTTTTAAAGGAGCTAAATAAATTTTTATTAGGTTCTTCAAAACGGATTCGCTCAAAATTATGTATATTATATCTAAAATCCAATAATGTTGATATAGATGAAAATATTATAAATTTATTATCAGCAGGTGAAATTATGCATAATGCATCACTGCTTCATGATGATGTAATAGATGAAAGTGAAATAAGACGTGGTGAAAAGACCATAGGAAAAAATTTTAACAATAAAACATCAATTTTATGTGGTGACTTACTTGTATCCATAGCAGTAACAAATTTGATAAAAATAAAATCTGACAAAGTGTTAAATAATTTTATTGATTGTACAAAAAAAATGAGTCTGGCCGAAATATCTCAATATTTATTAAGAGATAAAGTGCCATCATCGAAAGAATATATAGATATATGTGCGGGTAAGACATCAAGTTTATTCTCGGCTATATTGAAAAGTGCTGCATATATATGCGGTTTAGATTGCGAGAATGCGGATATTTTAGGAAAAAATTTCGGTATACTTTTTCAAATAAAAAATGATTTATTAAAACACTCTGCTTCAAATGATAAAAAGAATGGTGTGCACACTGCATTAGATGTATTTGGTATTGAAAAAACAAACCATTTAATAGATAATTATAAAGAAGAGTTATTGAGCTTGATACGAAAGTATCCTGAGAATATTTACCGAAGAGGATTAGAGGATTTAGTAAAAGAGATATGATTGATAAAGAGAAATTGAGAGCAAACATAAAAGAGACTGTTGATACCATAGTTTTTGTAGTGGTGGCGGTTATTTTAATAAGATTTTTTATTGCAGAACTCAGATGGATACCTTCAGGTTCTATGAAACCTACTTTGGTAGAAGGCGATAGAATAGTTGTTGAAAAAATTACAAAGTATCCAAATATATTGAAACTACATGCATTTGAGAATACGCCAAATCGCGGTGATGTGATGATTTTTTATCCGCCTTTTGTAAAGCTAAGTGCTAATCCTATAGCTGTATTTAAGCGTTTAACCGGATTTTTCTGTAAAGATGTAGCATATATAAAACGTGTTATAGGACTTCCCGGTGAAAAATTTGAAATTAAACAAGAAACAAACGGGGCTTACAAGGTGTATATAAATGACAAGCCTTTAAACGAAGAATATATAATGAGTGAATATGATTATCACAAATGTAAGTCGGATATGTATTGCGGTCCGTTAATCATTCCAGAAGGTCAATATTTTATGATGGGTGACAACAGAGGAAATTCTTTGGATAGCAGATATTGGGGAACTCTACCAAGAGAACGCTTTATTGGAAGAGCTATTTTTACCTTTTGGCCGCCAAGGCATATAAATAAATTGTAAAATTCAAACTTAAGTATGAGAAATATCTAACTTTTTTAGAATTTTAAAAAGCCATATTATCATTTATTATGATAATGTAAAAGAATAATATACCCCATGTGCAAATATAGGCTAATTTTGCCTATGCATTTGTGCTGAAAATTATTCTTTTGCATTCATGGAAGAAAGAAATAAGAAAGGAAATCATTATGGCTTCAATCACAATCAACACAAACCTTGCGTCATTGACCGCGCAAAGAAACTTATCTCTCGCAACTAACGGTATGAATACTGCAATGGAGAGATTAACAACAGGTTACAGAATTAACTCAGGTAAAGACGATGCAGCAGGCTCTGCGGTATCAACTTTAATGGAAGCACAAATTTCAGGCTATGACGTAGCAGAATCAAACGCTTCTATGGGCTTATCACTATTAGATACAGCAGAAGGTGTTTTGGATATTGTTAATAGTTACTTGCAACGTATTAGAGACTTAACCGAACAAGCAGCTAACGGTACTTATGGAACTCAATCAATGAGGGCTATTAGAACTGAAGTTGAACAAAGAATGCTCGAAATTAACCGTTTGTGCGAAGTTATTGACTTTAACGGAATTCAATTATTAGATGGTACAAGTATTGCTGTAACTTCGAAAGTAGGTATTAACCTCCAAGTAAGCAATAATGCGGGTGAATCAAACGTAATTAATTTGAAATATACATTGTTTGAATCAGCAAAATGTACAGCTTTACTTGTTGATAATAATAGTCATTCTTCAGGCGGAGATACTTGGTACACCAGAATAAATGAAAGTGAAAATACAGATGCTTTAAAATCCAGAATAACAGGAGCACCAGCAGGTAATTATGATTATTCAAAAAAATATCCGGCCTTAAATCCATCTGATTATGCAGAGGGTAAGTTATCTTGTATTACTGCAATATGTGATGCTGTTTATACAGATGATAATACGGCTCGTGAATTCTTGTACTTTATTGATGATGCAATAGAAAACGTATCAGAAAGAACAGCTTTAATCGGTGCTTATATGAACCGTGTTGAATCTGCAGTATCTGCAATAAGTGTTCAAAAAGAAAATATAGTATCAGCTAATTCTTCTATTAAGGATGCTGATGTTCCAACGGAATCTTCAAATTACATTAAATATCAGATTCTACAGCAGTCCTCTGCAACACTTCTTGCAACAGCTAACCAGCAACCAAGTATAGCGCTTAACTTGTTATAAAAATATTTTTGGATTGAAGCCGCCCCGATTATCGGGGCGGCTTTTTTCTTTTCAGTAAAGC
>CADCNZ010000202.1 GCA_902802935.1 uncultured bacterium
ATATTAGTCCCTTTTGCCATGGTTATCGGCATTTTTTGACTAAAACTTTAGGATATTTGTATAAATTGTTACAAATGTTTACAATATGACTTCGGGGGGATTTTTGTTATTGCAAAAATTAAAAATAACCTTAAAAGGCTAAGAAAAATTTTTAGAGATGTGGTATCCTTATATTTATGAAAAGAATTTTGGGGATATTTTTATTAATTATATTTATATGCTTACTCTGTGTTTCCTGTATACACCGTGATATTGAACCTGTTAATAGCCTTACGGATAATCATGCTAAAAAAGAATTAATTCAATTTCCACAACATGAAAAAAACATAATTTTGAATGGTTCGGATTATCTTCAATCTCAAGCACCAATAGGTAACTTTGGCGGAGAACTTATTATATCAACAATAGGCGAAGGCCCGAAAACATTCAATCCTTGTAACACAAAAGATGCAACATCTTCCGCTATGGCAGGCATTTTATATGACGGATTGCTGACAACTGATTCACAAACCGGCGAAGTAAAGCCATTATTAGCCAAAAGTTTCGAAATTAAGGGAAATGATTACATTATTAATTTACGAAAAGGCATTAATTGGACAGACGGAAAACCTATAACTGCTAATGATGTAATTTATACGTATAAAGAAATTGTCTTCAAAGGCTTGGGAAATCCTTCCACTATGGACGCAATGATGATTGACGGGAAGTTACCCGAGCTTGAAAAAATCGACGAATATACAGTCAAATTTACTACATCCCGTCCGTTTGCACCGTTTTTAAGGCAATTAACCTATCCTATAGTACCAAAACACTATTTTAAACCGTACTCTGATAAAGGAACTTCCGTCTTTAATACATTTTTAAGCCCTAATACAAATCCAAAGACCATTGTTTCAAGCGGTGCTTTTAAACTTAAAGAATACGTTGCTGCTCAAAGGGTGGTTTTTGAACGTAATCCAAATTATTATAAAGTAAATCTTAAAAATGAAAAATTACCTTATTTGGATAAAGTTGTTTATTTAATAGTTGGCGATACAAACAACGAAATTCTAAAATTTGAAGCAAAAGAAATCGATGTTTTATCCCTAAGAGGTGACAACGTTGCAAGATATACCTCAAAAGAATCGATTTCTGATTACAAAGTTTACAATATCGGCGCTGATACAGGAACGATGTTTTTAGCTATAAACCTTAACAAAGGGAAAGATAAAAACGGAAAACCTTTTGTTACAACAGTTAAACAGAACTGGTTTGGAGATAAGAATTTTAGAACAGCAATAGATTGGGCTATTGACAGAAAAGGTATGGTACAAAACATTGCTTTTGGTGTAGCTGAGCCTCTTTTCACTGCAGAAAGTCTAAATTCAATATACTTAAATAAAACTATCAAAGGACACCCTGAAGATAAAAACATATCAAAACTTTATTTAGAACATGCCGGCTTTGTGTTAAAACAAGGTAAGTTATACGACAAGCAAGGTAACAGAGTTGAATTTGATTTATATACAAATGCAGGGAATCTTGAACGTGAATCTATAGGAGTTATGTTAAAACAGGATTTAGAAGACTTGGGAATGAAAGTTAATTTTAAACCAGTGGAGTTTAATTCATTAGTAAATAAATTAACCAATACTTATGATTGGGATATGGTAATTATGGGACTTACCGGTTCTCCTTTAGAACCGCATGACGGCAAAAATGTGTGGAAAACAGGCGGCAGCTTACATTTATTTAACATGAACACTAATAGCACATCACATTATACATACCCTTGGGAAACAGAACTTGATAATATTTTTGAACAAGCACCTCTCAAACTTTCATATGAGGATAGAAAACCTTTATACGACAAATATCAGCAAATTATTTATGATGAAAAGCCTATTATATACTTATATTCACCTATTCGTATAACTGCTATTCGAAAAAAGTTTGGAAATATTTTTCCAACTTCACTTGGCGGATTATTATACAATTTAGATGAAGTCTACATAAAAAAATAACGGAGAATGATGGAATTTATCAAATACATATCAAAAAGACTTTTACAAACAATACCGCTGCTTATAATAGTATCTCTTATAAGCTTTTTTATAATACGCCTTGCGCCAATTGATCCATTGGCAGAATTAAGAATCAATCCTTCTATATCACAAGAAACATTAGATAAAGAGATTCACCGCCTTAAACTTGATAAACCTATCTATATTCAGTATTTTTCGTGGGCAAAATCATTTGTTAAAGGCGATTTAGGATATACTTCCGCCGGAGAAAAAGTAGCCGTTAAATTAAAAGAAAGAATACCAAATACTATTCTATTAACATCTATAGTAATATTTTTAACTTGGGCTGCCGGAATTCCGCTTGGAGTCATTGCCGCAGTTAAAAAAGAAACTGCTTTTGACAGAATGCTGACAATAATATCCAGCATTGGCATGGCAATTCCTTCATTTTTCTTTGCTATTCTTATGCTTATGTTTGCTGTTAAAACAGGGTGGTTTCCTGTTGGAGGACTAACAAGTTATAACTTTAATGAAATGAACTTTGGAGGAAAAGTCTTAGATATATCACGTCATTTGGTTTTACCTGTAACCGTTTTATTCACAATATCGTTGTCAGGTTTACAGCGACAAATGCGTGCAAATATGCTTGAAGTTATGGATAGCGAATATGTGAAATTTGCTAGAGCTAAAGGTTTAAGTGAGTTTAAAGTTATATTTAAACACGCCTTAAGAAATGCTTTAAATCCGATGATAACTCTATTAGGGTTTGAATTCGCCGGATTACTAAGCGGTGCTGCACTTACCGAATATGTGTTTCAGTACCCAGGATTGGGAAGGCTTATACTGGAAGCAGTAATGAAATCTGATATTAATCTGGTTATGGCATCTCTTATGATGGGTACTATAATGCTTATTGCAGGGAATCTGCTTGCAGATATATTACTTATGTTAACAGATCCGAGAATTAGAAAAGGATAAATAATGGATATAATAACAAAAATATTCAAAGATAAATTTGCAAAAGCAGCTTTAATAGTATTACTAATACTATATCTGCTTATTATATTTGCCGATTTTATATCACCTTATTCTAAAACATACTCGAATCGTGATTTATCTTATGCTCCGCCATCAGTTATATACACCATTGATGAAAACGGGAAATTATCACTTCCTTACACATACAATTATGTAAGAGAATATAATCCAAGCTTAATGCAAACTGTATACAAACAAGACAGGAGCCGCAAGTATTACATAAAATTTTTCTCTAAGGGCGAAGGATACAAAATTTTAGGAATTATTCCCACACACAGACACTTATTTGGTGTAAATAAAGGTGGAGAACTACATTTGCTGGGAACTGACATAAACGGCAGAGATGTATTTTCTCGTTTGTTATTCGGCGGAAGAATTTCAATGACAGTCGGATTCTTATCACTACTTATAGTATTCCCTATTGGACTTTTGTATGGGGGCATTTCAGGCTATCTTGGCGGTATCGTTGACATTTTGATGATGCGATTTGCAGAAGCTATAATGGCAATTCCCAGCTTCTATTTATTAATAATTTTGGCGGCAATTCTGCCTAGCGGCATGACAAGTATTCAAAGATTCGCTCTAATAGTTGTAATTCTTGCTCTTATTGGTTGGGCTGGTTTTGCAAGAGTAATAAGAGGCATGGTGCTTTCAATAAAAGAAGAGGATTTTGTCCAAGCAGAACGTGTCATGGGCGCTTCTAAAATGCGAATAATCCTCAAACACATACTACCTCAAACAACAAGCTATGTTATCATAGCCATGACGTTAAGTATTCCGTCATATATTCTTGCTGAATCTGGATTAAGCTTTTTAGGATTAGGGATTCAGCAGCCCGATGCAAGCTGGGGGAATATGCTAAAAGAAGCTCAAGAGTTTACAAATATACTATATCGACCTTGGCTTTTAACCCCCGGCGCCTTAATTTTCATTGCGGTGCTTTCTTTTAATCTTTTGGGTGATGCTATTCGTGATATACTAGACCCGAAAGGATAAGCATAAAAATTGTTACAAAATTTTACATAATTTTTTATTATTATTTTTATAATTTTAAACAAAATAAGTTAATATTCTCAACAAAAACTAAATAAATATTTTTAATTTTCACATATTGTTTCCTTCTAAGGAAAAAAAAATCAATCTTCCTTCTTTACATTCTCTTAACATTTAAAAAAAAATAAGCAATTTTTAAAATGCTGCGCTTTTAATTATACATGTAAGTTGATATAATCAGCTTGTATGTAGAAGATATGTGTATGATTCAGAAAATCAGCGTAGAAAACAATAGCGGAATAAATAGCAAAATAGCCCAACAACACAAAGAAGGGACTCAGCAAAATCCAAACTTTCAAGGTTTGGGAGCTGTTGCATTGGCAGGAATTCAAGCATGCGAGCGCATGCCAATGGTTAATGTTGCTGTTATCGATATGCTTTCCGCAATTTTGCCCAGAACAATAGTAGAATCTATGACAAACTGGTTTGCAGGCTTTGAGGCATTTAGAAGAGAGTCCTCAGGGTTAGTTGTAAATTGTTTAATACCAAGTTTAATAACTCTTGGATTGGCAAAATTATTAAATCCTATTTTTATGCCAAAAGGCATTAATATGTCAAGGGCATGGGCAGATAGAGAGTTTTTAGATAAAACGGCTGAATACTACAAAAAAGCATCTTCATCAGACAAAATAGAAGAGTCTTTAAAAAGCCTTCTTAACGACATGCAAGGCATTGAAGGAAAGAATAAAATTATTTTCAAAGAAGCTTTAGGAGAGGATGCTGTTAATTCATATGCAAAACAACTTGCGGAAATATCTAAACAAGATATTTCCAACTCAAAAATGCGAGAAGAAGTTAAAAAGATAGCTAAAGAGATAATCAATAAAACCCATGTGTCGGAGAACATAACAATTGATAAAATAAAAGGCTCTAATGTAGCTTCTGCCTTAGAAGATTCTGTCAAGTTCCATAGAGAATTTGCACGTACTAAGGGTAAAATGTCTGTAGAAGAATTTGCTAAAAGAGCCAAGGGCTTAGTAAAAACAAAAAGCTTAATGGGGTTAGCCGTAATTTTACCTTTAGCCATTTCAATGCAATATATTAACCGCTGGATTACCGGTAAATTATCAGGAACAAAGGGCGCTCCTATTTATGATGATTTCGGTAAGGGCAAAGAGAACATTGAACAAAATCCTGATGCAAACAACGGACTTTTAAAACAAAAAATAATATCTATATCTTCTATGATTGGTGTTGCATTACTATCAATGATGAAAACTCCAAGTTTTAAGATGCTTGAATTTAAAGGCATGTTCCCAACTATGGATCAAGCCAGAATCATATCTACTTCAACATTTGCATCAAGAATGGCAGCTGCTGATGACAAAAATGAACTACGTGAAGCTACTGTCAGAGATATTGCAACATTCTCAAGCTTGTATTTCCTTGGAGATTATGCTGCAAAAGCTGCTGCTACTTTTATACAAAATAAGTACGGCGTAACTCTTTTAAATGAATCAAAAACGGTTGATCCAAATGCAAGCGTTATCAAAAAATTCTGGCATTGGGTAAAAGATGTTCACCTAAAATCCTCTGACGAAGTAGTAAGCAAAACTCAAAAAGCATTAAACGGCTTAAAACCAACAAAAGCTCAAGCAAAGGCTATTGAAAAAGAAATCAAGCACGCAATTAATTTACGTTCTGCTTGCCAATATACTAATATCGGTGTATCATTAGCATTGTTAGGGTTAGTAATTCCTATATTTACTCGTCGTAATACTAAGAAAAAACATGAACAAGCACTTAAGCTTGCTCAACAAAATGAAAAAACAGCCGAAAAACAAAATTCAAAAGAAAAAGAAGCTATTACACCATTAGATGTAAAGTATTCGAGTCTTACTGCCGGCTTTAGAGCCGATAATAAATAGCAACAGGGAAAATATGAAAGTACAACAAATTTCTCAACAACAAAGCATAAGTTCAAAAAACAAGCAGCCAAGTTTTGGCAGCGCTATTGACCTTACAATGCGCTATTTAGCAACAAATCAGGCTGTTGGTGCAAACAGTGTTGACTTAGCATCAATGGTTGCTCCTCGTACTATAAATGATTCAGTAAGACGCGGTCCGCTTGCCGGTATAGAGACATTTAGACGTGAAATTATGGGCACTGTTAACGACTCCTTGCTCGGCGGTTATGGTATGGCTGCCGGAGCACTAATTGCAGCGCTGATGGGTATTCAAGGCAAGTTCGGAGTATCAGCTAATAAAATTTTAGCTGCTCCGGAAACCGTTAATATTTTGGCTGAAAACAAAACTCATCAAATAAAAGGAAACGAATCACAGTATGAATATCTTAGAAACATATTCAAAGACATTAAGGTATTCAATCCTAGTTCTGAAAATGCTGACATAGAAGGTTTTGTGAAATTATCAGATGAAACTGTTGATAAAGTTTCCAAAACAATGGATAAAGTAATTAGCGATACAACTATTGATTATAGTAAATGGAACAGTAAAAAATCCGCCGATTCAATACATGTAGTTAAGAATATGATTATAGGCGAAGTCGGTGGAGAATCAAAAGTAATTTTAACTTCTCTTGACGGAAAACATACAAGTGAAACCAAATTGGCTACATTACTGGAAGACACTTTCAATTTATCAAAAGCATTTAACAAAAAGAACGTTATGAAGGCTTTTGAAGAGCAAATTAATAGCAATAAATCAATCTTTGAAAACAGATTTATTAAGAATTTCGCAAAATTCGGAAAAGTTAAATCCCTTGCCGGATTTGCGATTGCATCTGCGGTTGGTTTATCGGTACAGCCTATTAATATGTATTTAACTAAAAAGAAAACAGGAACTGACGGTTTCGTTGGAGTTGAAGGTCGTACAAAAGATAATAGCAAGACATTCTTAGGATTAAAGCTTGCAAGCACTGCCGGTTTCTTAGGCATGGTAATGTCTACATTAAACCCTGAAATTAACGGTCTCAAAAAAGTTCTTCCGCACAATTTCATGAAGAAAATGGCATTTAAAGGTTTCTGGCCAACTGTTAACCAGCTTAAAGGTGTATACGGAATTACAATTATATCAAGACTTATGTCTTCAAGAGATAAGGATGAGCTCAGAGAATCTTTAACAAAAGATTTCTGCGGATACTTGAGCTGGCTTGTTCTTGGTGATATCGTTAACAGACTTGTAGCAGAAAAACTTAACAATTCAGTAATGAACCGAACAAAAGCAGTTGAAAACAAAGGTTTTTGGAGCAGGGCTTTCAACTCTACGCTCAAAACAAGAGACGAAATTTTAGTTGAAACACTTGCTAAAAATGGTATTTCTACAAATAAAGAAGTTGACGGCAAAACAATAGCTAAAACATTTAAAGAAATGATGCAAGATTTGAACGGCATAAAGAATGAAGCAGTTAAGAAAGCCGCTAAGAAGAGACTTAGCACTCTGAATAAGGCTCAATTTGCAGGTTATGCATTCTCTTGTATAGTTCTTGGACTTGGTATTCCTAACCTAAATATTTACATAACAAATAAACTCGATAAAAAACATAAAGCAGAAATTAATAAACAAAAAGAAAACAGTCAAGACAATTTAAAAACTGCATAATGTCTGTCTGTAGTTCCTTCTTCTTTACGATATGAATAGAATAAATCATTGTTACAAGATGTACAATATGGACAAATATCTATTTTACTAACTCCTGCTTCCTCAAACTGCCTTGAATTAATTCTTTTAAGATCAACTTTTTTCCCGTCTGATAAACCTAAAGGATTCTCAACTGTACTTAACAATTTATTTTTAACATCATCTGAAACTTCGTAACAGCAACATCCTATAGCAGGTCCTATAATTGTAACCACATTTTGAGGTTTTGTGCCAAAATTTACTCCCATTTTTTCTAATGTTTTTATTCCGATTTTTGCTGCAGTGCCACGCCAGCCTGCATGAGAAATTGCGCCTATTTTATTAATTTCATCATATAATATCAAAGGTGTGCAGTCCGCAAATCGCAAATACACTAACGTATCAGCCCTTGTAACTATCAGTCCGTCTGTATCAGGATATTCAGACCTTTCATCAACAATTTCTATGTGGTCGCTATGTGTTTGAACAGGTGTTATAACTCGCTTTATGCTTGTATCAAATTCATTCAAAGTACTTGTATCAAATCCGCGTGTTGTAAAAAAGGCTGTAACATTTTCTAAATAGTTACTTTTTAAAACTCTTTGACCTTCAATTTCATCAAAATAAAACATAAAGACATTTTATCACAAGAAATATATTTTATTGTATTAATAAGCAGCTTTAAACCTCTTGTATTTTAGCCCTGTTTGGGGTAAATATATGATATAAATTATTTTATAAGGGAGATATTAAATTGAAAACCAGTATGAAAACAAACAGTTGCGGAGAATTAAACCTCAACAATTTAGACCAAGAAGTTACACTTTGCGGCTGGGTTTCTACAGTTAGAGACCTTGGCGGAATTTTGTTTATAGAATTAAGAGATAGAAGCGGTTTCTTTCAATTAGTTGCAAACCCGCAAGTTAACCCTGAAGTTCACGCAATATTTTCTAAAGTAAGAAGCGAATATGTAATTCAGGCAACGGGAAAAATTTCCAAAAGACCGGAAGAGACATACAACGAAAAATATCCAACCGGTCAAGTAGAAATGTACCCTCAAAGTGTAAACATATTATCAGAATCTAAAGTTCTGCCGTTTGTTTTGGATGATGAAAATGTTTCAGAAGATGTTCGTTTAAAATATCGTTATCTTGATATCAGAAACGAAAAAATGCTCAATAACTTAAAAGTAAGACATAATATTGTTCAAGCTGTAAGAAACTATTTGAACAACAAAGAATTTTTGGAGGTTGAAACTCCTATCTTGATTAAAACAACTCCTGAAGGTGCTCGTGACTACCTTGTTCCGTCAAGAGTTCAACCGGGGAAATTTTTTGCACTTCCTCAATCTCCGCAAATATTTAAACAACTATTGATGGTTGGCGGCATTGAAAGATATTATCAAATTGCAAAATGTTTCCGTGACGAAGATTTGAGAGCTGATAGACAACCTGAATTCACTCAAATTGATATGGAAATGTCTTTTGTTAAACAGCAGGACATTATAGAAATGGTCGAAGGTTTGATTGTTGACGCATTCAAAGCTGCAGGAGTAGAAGTTAAACCTCCTTTCATACAAATGCCCTGGCAAGAAGCTATGGACAGATATGGTTCAGATAAGCCTGATACAAGGTTTGGTCTGGAATTGTTTGATATCGGCGATATTATTCTTGAATCTAACTTTGATATAGTTAAAAATACGCTTTTGAACGGCGGTATAGTTCGCGGTATAAGAATTGAAGGCGGTGCAAAATATTCAAGAAAAGATATTGACGATATTACAAAACTTGCAGTATCATTTGGCGCAAAAGCTCTTGCTAACATAATTTATCAAGAGGACGGAACTGCAAAATCACCTGTGCTCAAGTTTGTGACAGAAGAACAAGCAAAAGCTATTCAAGAAAGAGCAGGCGCTAAAGCAGGCGACATTATCTTCTTCGTAGCTGACAAACCAAAACTTGTTTATGATGTTATGGGCAGATTGAGATTACATTTCGGCAAATCTTTAAATTTGATTGATGAAAATAAACACAATCTACTTTGGGTTGTAGACTTCCCGATGTTTGAATGGTCTGACGAAGAAGGCAGATATATGGCAATGCACCATCCGTTCACTTCACCAAATCTTGATGACTTGGATAAATTGGATAGCGGTGATTTGGGCAATGTTAAATCAATTGCTTACGATATCGTTTATAACGGAACAGAATTGGGCGGCGGCTCTGTCAGAATCCACTCAAGTGAAGTTCAAAAGAAGATATTTAAAGCATTGGGATTAACTGAAGAAGAAGCAACGGAAAAATTCGGATTTATGGTTAATGCTTTACAATATGGTACTCCTCCGCATGCAGGCTTGGCAATCGGTTTAGATAGATTAGTTGCACTCCTTTGCAGAACGGATTCAATTCGTGACGTTATTGCATTCCCTAAGAACGCAAGTGCTAAGTGCTTGATGTCAGATGCTCCGGGAGAAGCATCTCTTCAACAAATGAGAGAACTGCACATAAAAAGTACAGTAACAAAACAGTAATTATAGTTTATTATATTAATCGAATAAAAATAAAAACACTTCTACAAAACATAGAAGTGTTTTTATTTTATTACTTCACACTTGGATATTAGTTACTTATTTATGAACTACCCCAGTCAAATACTGACTCAATAGCATCATTAATGATTGATTTCAGAGAGTCCATTTCCGCATTAATTGCTTCTAATTCAGTGGAAAGATCTCTCATTTCCAAATCTAAATAGTTTTCTTTTTCCGCAATTCTTTCTTTTTCTGCGTTATACCAAGCTGTTATTTCTTCTCTAACGTCTGAATCTGTTCTTTGTTGAACTTCACCTGACATTACGAAATACGATAAGCTTGCATCAGGATCATAACCGCCTTCTTCATTAACTTCAGCTAATTGTAAAAATCCAGATAACAAACCATCGCTCACATAGTTTTCATTATGAGCCATTTCTTGATTGTATTCTGTTGTCCAACCATTCGCTGATGCTGCATGGAATATCGGATAATA
>CADCNZ010000203.1 GCA_902802935.1 uncultured bacterium
ATATTAGTCCCTTTTGCCATGGTTATCGGCATTTTTTGACTAAAACTTTAGGATATTTGTATAAATTGTTACAAATGTTTACAATATAACTTCGGGGGAATTTAAAAACAACAGCAACACCCAAAAACAGAGATTAATATTAAACTAAAATCTCTTTTTCATTTTTGTAAGTGACATAGCCAAAAGGTGCTGCGGGAGGTTTTTTGATAAATTTGCGTTTTGTATAGATTACACCGACTTTTGAAGGTTGAGATGCTGAAGAAAATCGGCGTGCAAGTTTTGCACATTCAAATATGGTTTTTTCATCAGGCTCTTTCTCTTTAATTTTTAAAAGTACGTGTGAACCTGCACAGAGTCTTGTGTGAAACCAATAGTCCTCATCTTTGGAAAGCTTTGATATTATGTAATCATTTTGTTTGTTGTTTTTCCCTATATAAACATCAAATCCGTTTATAATAACTTTTTCGACTTTTGGAGCTTCTTTTTTTGCTTTGACTTCTGATGAAACTCCGAGTTCATCTTTTATTTCGGAAAGCTCTGTAATATTTTTTGCGGAAGAAATTGAGTATAAAATGTTTTCAATGTATTCTTTTTCAATATTTAAATCTTTGAGTAATTGCTCTGATTTTTCTTTTGTAGTTTTTGATTTTGTATAGAGTTTGTAATATCTTTGGGCATTTTCATTAAGAGTTTTTGTTTCATCAAGCTCAATTTTTATATTTTGATTGTTAATATAATCCCAAACTTCAATTTCTTTTGAATAATCTTTTTTCTGATAAAGATTTGCTGTTAAAAGCTCTCCGTATAATTTATATTTCTCTGTATTGTCACGCTTTTTAAGAAGAGCTGATATTTTATCTATTGAGGTTAAAGCTTTTTTTAATCTACCTTGAGAGATTTTTGTAAGCTTTTCTTTTTCTGTTTTAAGGTTTATATTTCCCTGCAAATCTGCAAAATAATCATCTATTTCCGAAACTTTAAAATTCGGAGCTGTGACAATGTTTTTTGTGTTTACGTGCGGAGGAAGTACATATTTTAAACCACCCTGAAGCTCTCTGTATTTACTTTTTTCAGCTCCTATGTTGTGGGCGCATCCGATAATAACCGAGGTTTCTCTATCGTAAAGAATTACGTTTGAATGTTTTCCCATAAGCTCAATAGCAAGACAAAGCGAGCGATTTTGAGAGAGTTCATCCGTTATTTCAAAATGAAATTCAACTATTCTTTCTCCTTCAACAGCCAGCACATCAGATACTTTTACCCCCTCAAGATATTTTCTTAAAAGCATACAAAACATTGGAGGATTCTTTGGAATTTGAATGTTTCTTTTTTGCAGACTTTCTTCAGTTGCAAAAGAAATATGATATGTTTGGGGATTAATATTGATATATAATTTACGAGATTCTCCAATATTACGCAGTGTAAAAATAAAATCTCTTCTGGTTGGTTGTTGTATTTTTTGGACTCTTGCACCAATAAAAAAATCAATATTTTTTTCAATGAAGTTTTTTATGGTTAAATAATCTATGTTAATCATCGGAAACTCCGATAATTGTTATATCCATAGGCGTTATTCATATATCTTGTATAATTTGCATAATTTTGATATGTGCGGCCTCGAGTTGCAAAATTTGATTGAGCTTGCCAATATGGAACAACTCTGTTATTTTGTGTCTGGCGGTAATAGTTGTTTCTGTACGATTGTGCGCGCATAGTCTGATAAGCAGCGGCATTAATTGAACCGGCAAAAGAACTTTGTGCAAAAAATATCAGTATGAATAGTAAATATAAATATTTTTTCATACTGATATTATAACATTAATTATTTAATATTTTACTACTCAATAGATTCATCTTTTATGGATTTTGCTGTAAGATATGCAAATACATAAACTGTGTAAGACGAAATTGCTGCCGTAAATAAAGTTTGTATAATAATTCCTGAAATTTCATTACCGGAAAAATAAGTAATTATTCCTGTTAATACTGCAATAAGAATGCCTATTGCGCAAATCATAAGAGCATTTTTCCAATATTGCCATTTACTGCTATTGATAAGTTTAGTAGCTCTGACAATTCTAAAAAATGAAGTCCACATGCCGGTAGTTGCAATAATATATGTTAATACAGGAAGGTATGCGGCAACAAATAAAACAATAGCAATTATGCAAAATAAAAATATTAATTTCGAAACCATAGCACTGATTACATATATCGGTATTAAAATCAGGTATATAACAATGCTTAATAATCCAAGAGAAATTATATATTTTAATCCGGGATAAAAACTCTTTATATTAATATACGGCATTACTATATTGTCCTTTTGTTCAATAATGGTCTTTATACAAATAATGCTATACCCTGTTGTTATAAAAGATATAACAAATCCTGAAAGTGCAAGCAGAATGGTCTGTATTGTCGGTGTGCCTGATACATTATGGCTGCTTATATATTGTGAGAGGTTTTGCAATAGTGTAGCTACAAACATTATTCCAAAATATATAGCGGCTTTTTCTTTGATTTTATTATCTTTTAGCATATATAAAAAAGCTTCTTTCATATAAAATACTCCCTTCTCAATCTATTTTATTATACCATTTTACCTAAATTCAGGCAATAAAAAAGGAGGTATAACCTCCTTTTTTATTATTTTAAAGATTCTATCAACTCTTTAATGACATTTTCCTGAACAGAGATTTCTTCAATTCTTGCGTGTGTTTGCTCTACGAGTTCTTTTGGTGCATTAGCAACGAATTTTTCGTTTTTCATTCTGCCCAGAAGCGAGTTCTTTTCGTTAGTAAGTTTTTCCAATTTTTTAGTCTGTCTTGCGATTTCGGCATCCAAATCGATTAAATCCGCAAGCGGAATAATAATTTTAGATGTTGAAACGACTGCAGTTGCACTCTTTGGCGGAACGGGAGCATTTAAATCCGCATAAGTTATGTTATTAACTTTTGCCAATCTGTGAATATAAGATTCAATAGATTTAAATATTTCGAGCTCTCTGCCCTCAGCTCTGATTTCCGTATCCACTGTTGCGGAAGTCGGAATATTAAAGCTTTGTCTTACGTTACGCAAAGATGTTATTGTATCAAATACGAGCTTCATTTCCTCAGCTTCTTTGGGGTAAACGAGATTTTGTTGATATGTCGGATATTCTGCGATTATGAGTGCAGAAGGTTCTGTCTCTCTGCCTAATCCGTACCCCTTTAACCCTTGCCAAATTTTTTCTGTTATATGAGGCATAATCGGGTGGAATAATCTTAAAGATTCGTCAAGAACATATCTCAATACTCTTTGTGTATTCATTTTTAATTCAGGATCAGCCAGTTGAATTTTTGCAATTTCAACATACCAGTCACAGTATTCACTGCGGAAGAAGTCATACAACGTATGTGCAACTTCGCCGATTCTGAATTCTTTCATATGCTCGTTAACTGTTTTTGCGGTTTCATTCAATTGATTAAGAATCCACTTGTCGACTAATGTTAATTTATCTTTGTCAAACGGTTTGTTATCAACGCCTTCAAGGTTCATAAGAACGAATCTTGAAGCATTCCACAATTTGTTAGCAAAATTTCTTCCGTATTCAAATCTTTCGTCAGAAACCTTGATATCCTGACCTCCGTATGTGCATAGAGAAGTCATTGTGAAACGAAGTGCGTCACAACCGTACTTGTCAATGATTTCAACAGGGTCAATAGTGTTTCCTTTTGATTTAGACATCTTTTGACCTTTTTCGTCACGAATAAGCCCGTGAATATAAACCGTGCTAAATGGAGCTTTTCCTGTGAATTCCAAGCCCATTGTAATCATTCTTGCAACCCAGAAGAAAATAATGTCAAAACCTGTTACGAGAACTGATGTAGGATAGAATTTCTTAAAGTCATCAGTTTCGGAGTTTGGAAATCCCATAGTTGAGAACGGCCACAATCCTGATGAGAACCAAGTATCAAGGCAGTCTGATTCTTGAACGTAATTTTCCGGATCAGGATTTTCTTTTGCTACAACCATTTCGCCTGTGGTTTTGTGGTAATAAGCAGGAATTTGATGTCCCCACCAAATCTGTCGTGATATACACCAATCCCGAATATTCTCCATCCAGCCTAAATAGTTCTTTTCCCAGCGCTCCGGTATGAACTTAATTCTTCCGTCTTTAACTGCTGCAATAGCTTCTTTTGCAAGAGGAGCCATTTTAACAAACCATTGTTCGGAAAGAAGCGGTTCGATTGTTGTATTACATCTTTGGCATTTGCCTACGTTGTGTTCGTGGTCTTTTATTCTTAAAAGAAATCCTTTGTATTGAAGCATTTCTACAATCTTTTTACGTGCTTCATATCTGTCTAAACCTTGATATTCCGGCGGAACTTCAGCACAAGATTTTAATTTACCCTCTTCATCAATAACCCAAATAGGCTTGAAATTGTGGCGTTTCCCGACTTCAAAGTCGTTAGGATCGTGTGCCGGAGTAATTTTTACTGCGCCTGTACCAAATGATTTATCAACATATTCGTCTGCAATGATAGGAATTTGTCTGTTTGTCAAAGGTATTATGACTTTTTTACCTATTAATTCGGAATACTTTTTATCAGACGGATGAACTGCGATAGCAACGTCACCGAACATAGTTTCAGGACGTGTTGTGTCAACTACGATTGCCCCCGGTTCGTCAACTAACGGGTAAGATATTTCCCAAAGATGGCCTTGTTCTGTTTCATATTCGGTTTCAATATCCGAAATAGCTGATTGACAACGAGGACACCAGTTTACTATGTATGCGCCTTTATAAATCAAGCCTTTGTTGTATAAGGTTACAAAAACTTCTTTAACTGCGTCTGAGCAGCCTTTATCAAAGGTAAATCTTTCTCTTGAACGGTCGAAAGATGCACCTAATCTTTTGAACTGGTTAAGAATAGTGGATTTATGTTCGTTTGCCCATTCCCAAGTGCGTTCAACAAATTTTTCTCTGCCCAAATCGTGACGGGTTAAACCTTCTTTTGCCAACTGTTTTTCAACAACATTTTGAGTAGCCAGTCCGGCATGGTCAGTTCCCGGAAGCCACAATGCTTCATAACCGCTCATTCTGTGATAACGGGTTAAAATGTCTTGCAATGTTCCGTCCAGAGCGTGTCCCATGTGTAACACACCGGTAACATTCGGCGGCGGAATTACTATTGTGAAAGGAGGTTTGTCAGAATGTGCATCTGCTTGAAAATATTTACCCCCTTCCCAGAATTTATACATTTCTTCTTCTGTTGAATGTGCATCATAAACAGTAGGTAAATCATCTATCTTAGTTCTTGTTTCTGTCATATTTCCCTCGCCTTCGTGTAAATATAAATACATCGTAACACAAAGATGCATACATGCAATGAAACATGCAGGCATATGAACATATAATCTATATAAATGCAAAAAAAAGTTTGTCATTCGTTGAATGGCAAACATTAAATAAACACGAGGATATTAAGAGAGAGTATAAAAAGAACCTTTGTTTCGAACATCAAAATAATTTATTCTTTGTTCGTTGCTTTTCCCTTTTTTACTTATTTATTACCGCTTGAACTTAATCAGAACTTACATATATATAAAGTATTTTTATTTTAAAAAATTGCTTATTTAAGAACATATTTTTTTAAATTGTTACAAGACTTAAAATACTATATATACTGGATTTAATAAGTATATATTATTTATTTAAAAATGTGACCTATATGTGCAATATTACATTTACAACATCAATAACATTCTTTACAGATAATTTGTTTTTGTGCTACTATATAGTTGTAGGGATATGTACAGGGGATATTTATATCTTTTCCTGTAAGCTAGTTGATAGAGGAGAAAGATTTTGAGTCAGCAAAATATATTTTCAGATGGTAAGATAGTTCCGGTAAATATAAGAGACGAAATGAAGAAGTGTTATATAGATTACGCTATGTCAGTAATCGTAGGTCGTGCACTACCCGACG
>CADCNZ010000204.1 GCA_902802935.1 uncultured bacterium
AGGCCAGACTTGAACTGGCACCGAGGGTGAACCCCGATTGGATTTTAAGTCCAACGCGTCTACCGATTCCGCCACTGGAGCACGGTACTATTTAATTTTCATCTCCAGCGGAATCGGTAGACTGGTCTACCTTACCTCTCACAAAACCTGACATTTAGTCAGCTTTTGCTCGGCAGAGTGCCGCCGGAGCAAAATATAGCGACCTATAAATATTAATATAAAAAAAATTATTAGTCAAACAGTTCTTTTTTATTTTACATTAATGCTTTTATTCCCAATGATATAAGTAATATACCGGCTAAGATTTCGAGAATTTTTGTCGGCAGCAACTTTAATGTATATCCTCCAATAAAACCGATAATAGAATTAATAAATGTAACAATAGCTATTAAAATCGCCGGTTTTAAAATGTGATTACCGAACAGTGATAAGCTTATTCCTGCTGAAAATGCGTCAATACTTGTTGCAATTCCAATGAGAAATAGGCATTTTAGGTCTAAACACAACTGTTTTACTTTTTCTTTTTGAAGAGCCTCAATAATAAATTTTATACCTAAATATACGAATATAAAAAATACTATGTATTTTGCAAAAGGTTGAATATAATAACGAACAAATTCAGTTAAAAAATATCCGAGAACCGGCATTAACCCTTGAAAAAATCCTGTAAATGAGGCAAGTAATAAAGCATTCTTTCTCTTTTCTTTTTCAAATAGTAAACCGTAAGAAAAAGAAATAACGCATGCGTCAATAGATAAAGCTATTGCAAGTATAATTATATCAAAAAAGCTCATTTCTTAACTTTCTCTAAAATACATCTGTTTTAATAGGGTTTTTAAACTTAGTAATAGAACCTTGGAATAACAATTTAATTGTGCCAACCGGTCCGTTTCTGTGTTTTGCAATAATTATTTCCGCTTCACCTTTATTTGCGGCTTTTTCAGCATCGTCTTCATCTTCGTTGGCATTTCTATAGTATTCGTCACGATAAATAAACATTACTATATCAGCATCTTGTTCTATAGAACCTGATTCACGCAAGTCGGAAAGCATAGGACGTTTATCTGTTCTTCCTTCAACCGCACGAGATAACTGAGAAAGAGCTATAATAGGAATATTAAGTTCTTTTGCCAGAATCTTAAGTCCTCTTGAAATACTTGAGATTTGCTGCATTCTGTCTTCTCTTCCTGAACCTTCAATCAATTGAAGATAGTCAATTACAATCAAGCCCAAATCTTTTTCTGCCATAGCAAGCCTTCTACACTTTGCTCTTAAATCAGTAATAGTACATCCGGCAGTATCATCAATATATATCTTTGCTTCTGAAAGGTTGTTCATTGCCATTGCAATTTTTTCCCAATCTTTTTGCTGCATATTACCGGTTTTTAATCTTTGAGTGTCGACTTCCGCCTCTGAACACAACAATCTTTGAGTGAGCTGGTCTTTCGACATTTCTAAAGAAAATATAGCAACGGGTACATTTGCCCTTAATGCTACATTTTGCGCAATGTTTAGTGCAAATGAAGTTTTTCCCATTGCAGGACGTGCTGCCAAAATTATTAAGTCAGATTTTTGCAGACCATTTGTGTATGTGTCCAAATCGTAGAAACCTGATGCAACTCCTGTAAGTTGCCCCTTATTATTATATCTTTCTTCTATTTTGGCATATGTATCATAAATTAAATCCTTTATGGGCACAAGGGATTTTGAAGCTTTTTGAGACGATATATCAAAAATAAGCTTTTCGGCTTGTTCAAGAGAATCTTCTATTGGGTTCAAATCGTATCCTGCAGATACTATTTCCGAACCGGCATTTATCAAAGAGCGTTTAATAGCCTTTTCTTGAACAATTTTTGCATAATATTCTATGTTCGCAGTGGTTAAGGTATTGTAGCTTAAATCATTAATAAAAGCTCTGCCGCCAACAAGTTCAAGTTTTTGATTCACATTTAACACATCTGAAACAGATACAATATCTATTTTGTCTTCCCCGTTGTATAGCTGGAGCATTGCCTCATAAACATACCTGTGTGCAGGTTTGTAAAACGATTCAGGATGAAGATTTTCAACAACTCTATTCATACAGCTTGGATTAACTAATATTGCTCCAAGTATAGCTTCTTCTGCATCAAGATTTTGAGGCATTAGTTGTGATAAATCTTCTTGTTGTTTCTTTTTCGTATATGTCGGCATAGTAAACTCCTTAATCAATATTCTATGATAAAATAATATGTTTTGCTTTTATTTAACTATTTTTGTAAATTTTTGTAACAATTACCGGTCAGAAGCTATGCTTGCTAATAATTATTATCGTGTCATAGCCAAAATTTTTAAGGCTTTGACACAAGTTAAAATATCTGCTTTATAATAACTGCCTGATAATCCCTCTTTACATCATTATTGTTTATGTTAGCATGGTCACATAAGGAGAAAAATAAAATGAAAAATTATGAATTATTAACAATCTTTAAACCAAGTCTTGATTCTGAAGAATTAGACAAGGCTGTAGATAAAATTTCATCTGAAATTAAATCTGCAAAAGGCGAAGTTTCTTCTGTAGATAAGATGGGCAGAAAAAAATTAGCTTATGACTTACAAGGATACAGAGACGGTTACTTTACAACAATGGTAGTATCATTACCGGCTGAAGCAATTGTTGAATTTAAAAGAAACTTAAGACTAAATGACAATGTATTAAGATTCATGTTTATGGAAGTTGCTAAAAAAGCTGAGGTAAATGCATAGGAATGTTTTGTAATTCCTAAACGACAATCATTATATGAGGACATTTTCATGACATTAGCAAAAGCTGTTGTAACAGGCACAATATATAGGGCTCCCGAAAAACGTTTTACACAAAACAATGTTCCGGTGTCTTCTTTCGTGCTTAATATTGGTGACAGAGAAGAAATGCTCATCAGGGTTATAGCAAAAAGAACATCTCTTGATGAGATAGTATCAAGCTTGAAAAAAGATGACAGAGTTCTTGTAGAAGGTGGACTTCAAATAGCAACTGTTAAAAATGAAAACGGCGCTGAAAGAAAAGTTTATGAAATTGATGCATCTACTGTAGAAAACATGGGCACAGGTGTTGCAGTAAGTGCGAATACAACTTCTTCGGCGAATTCGTCATCAAACAATGAAGAAATTGTAAAATTTTCTCAGGAAGAATTTACAGATGAACTTATAGGTGAAGACGAAATCCCGTTTTAGAGGCAAAAGTAAGGTATATAATGAAGTTCCCGAATATAGGTAAAACATATTGTAAAATTCAATAATATGATTGAATTTCACAGGGCAAGCAGTATTTAATATTATGCACTTTTGTTATATGGTATAAAGTTAGATAAAGAAAAAATAATAGAAAAACTAAAGGCTAGAAAGGCAAAATAGAAAAATGGCAAAACAAGACGCAGCAGATAGAAAGAAAAAGAAAACATGCAGCTTTTGTGCTG
>CADCNZ010000205.1 GCA_902802935.1 uncultured bacterium
CATTGATCTTTGTGTAAAAAGATCGCTTATCCACAAAACAGTTCCTGTTGGATCAACAACAACAAAGCCTAACTTACCAAAAATATAAGCTTCTTGTATGTCTCCACCGACAACATCACTAGTTTTGATGTCACTCTTTTGTCTTAGTTTATAAATCGAAAAAAGCGAACCCCAAATAAAGAAACAATCAAAAACTACAATTGCAGAACAAACATAAGCAATTACTTCAACTGGCATTGCATCTTTCATACCCCAAACGTTTAATAGGTATAAAGTCAAAAATCCTCCAATGAGTAGGAGTTCAGATAATGTAATTATTAAGACTGCAAGTCTTAAAGTATTAATTTTTCTTTGCATAGGTTTTATTATACTATTTTAACTCATTTAGATAAATCAAATTAATTGATTTATCACAAAATTAACGATTTAACTGAATCAATCGATTACTTAAAAGTTAGTTTAATCATTATTAATTTTTCAAAAATATAGGGGTTTTGCGAGGTTTTTGGCATTATTCTGTGACTTCAATCACATTAATGACATCATAGAATTCTCTTTCTTCATCATCTGGGGCTTCATATTTATTCCACATATCAATTACCACATTTTCAGGAACCCGTTTCTCTGGGTCTCTCATTTTATTCTTTTTTAAATTAATCTTTGGATCTGATGTATGAAAGATATAAAGTTCATATGAATCGAATCCTGGTAATCTGCTAACGAAATAATCTCTTCTTGCTTTTGTAATAAAAGTGGAATCAATAATGATGTTAACGCTTTCGTTTTCATCACATAGTTTTTTAGCGTCGCTAATAACAACATCATAAACTTCTTTGTATGGATCTTTTGGCATAATTTTAAAACTGCCAGTCACTTTTTTCCTATAAAGATCACACTCCAAAACATGCGCATCCTTATAAGGGTTGTGAAGTTTGATAAATGTGGATTTGCCACTTCCTGCGACACCACAAAGTAGAACCAATCTTTTCATAAGATAATTTTAAAATATTTTTACCTAATTTATATATAAATTATTTGTTTTTTTTGAAATTGATCAATTTTTATATATATTACCTCAATCAATGTATTTTTAAATTATGAAATCAAAATACAAAGCTCCAACTACTCAAGAAATGATTAAAAAGAGAATTGAATATTTTAATAAAATGCTTAATTTATTGTGATTTAAATCACGAAAATAAGGCAAAAAACCCCGCAGAACTCAATTATTTAATAAAAAAGAGACCAAATGGTCTCTTCATTTTTGGGATTAAAAAATTTATAAACAATGTCTTTGTACGTTAAATCTATTATTGTTTGTAAGAACGTATTCAATGTTATGTTTGTCTCCAGAAAGCGGATATTCTTCTTCGACTTCAGAACCATAAATATACTTTCCATTCAAGTAATCAAACATATAAGCGATTGCTTCGTTTCTAGTACAAAAATATTTATTAAATCTAACGTGATCATTGTTAACAACTGCATCTAATGTGTAATATTTCATTGGTAAATACCTCCAAAATTCTCGGTTGATTTATTCAACCGCCATAACTATATGCCATAAAAATTTTTTGTTAATACTGAAAGCGGTTTCATTTTTTAAATTCTATTCATTTCAAAAAAGTACGATGGTTATCACAAAAATATTTAATTTATAAAGAAATTTAATTCATTTTTTGAAATTTTTCATTAATTATCGACTTATTTTTAGGATTTAATTTACTTTTGCTTATTTTAAGCAAACCTTTTTATGATAAAATACTAAATATGGATGTTAACAAATTAATTTCGAGCATTATAACTCTCCTAGTTGGTATCGCCGTCTTTATTGTCGGCATGAATTTAATGTCATCAGGTCTTAAAAAATCTACCGGTAAAGGAGTTAGAACTTTATTTAAAAAAACACAAAATAATCCAGTAGCTGGAATGGGTATTGGTGTTGCTACTACTGCTCTAGTTCAATCTAGTTCGACAACCTCAATCATGGTTATCGGTTTTGTAGCGACTGGAATAATGACTATTTATCAAGGTGTTTCAGTTATTTTAGGTGGATATATAGGAACCACTGTTACCGGATTAATCGCATCATTATCGTCTTTCCCTATTTCTAAATATTTTGTTCTTTTAGCTGTTGCTGGCGTCATCATGATGTTTATTAAAAAAGAAAAGATAAAAAATATTGGCGAAATTGTAACTGGCTTAGGATTATTGTTCTTTGGCCTTTCAACAATGAGTTCGAGCGTCAAAGCAGATACTGCCCCTGAAATGTATGAAATTGTTACAAACGTATTTAACGCGACAAGCTTCCCTCTTCTTTTATTCTTAATCGGAATTGTATTCACAGCTCTTGTCCAATCTTCTAGCGCTACCGCAGGTATTGCTATTGTTATGGTTGGTAGTGGCGCTATTAATCTTGAAAGCGGATTCTACTTGATGCTTGGCGCTGGAGTTGGCACCGTTGTCCCAATGTTACTTGCCTCAATTGGTGGAAACGTAAATGTGAAAAGAACCACGATTATCTGTTTATTTATAAGAATTGTAACTTGCACGCTTTGTACTTTATTAATTTGGCCATTTAAAAATGGTGAAGGAAATTATATATCTGATTTCTTCTACAA
>CADCNZ010000206.1 GCA_902802935.1 uncultured bacterium
TTTCAAAACATAAAGCCTATGGATATTTAGCTATGTACGATTGCCACCAATGAATCATAGTTGTCCTTTCGTCTTTTTTGCAGACAACAAAAATAGAGGTCTGACGAATACTCGTCAGACCTCTATCTCATTGATGAGTTCTGTACATATAATCTAATCAAAAAGAGGGTATTAGTTTATTGAGATACTAACTGTTTTTCCGCATTTATAGCATTTTACAATGATACCAAGTTGGTTTTTACCTTTTTGTATTTTTTCGGTTTCGGCTACATCACATAACCTGCCTCCGCATTTTGGGCAGTGAACCTTTTTAACTTTTTTAGGAGGGGGAGTAGATATTACTACCATTTCGTTTTTCCTTTTTGTTCACCATTGGTTACCATTGTTTTCAAAAAATACATCCCATTTTACTGGGATATATTTTTTTCTTTTAGCTGCTGTAAAATCTTTTCCCAAAATTCATTGGAATAGCCTTGCTTGTCCGCTTCTCTTATGAAACTTTTTGCCGCAAGGGTTTCGTAGAGATATTTTGTAATGTCTGCGGGAAGCGTATAGTCATTGTGTTGAAGTTCTTTTGCTTCCGCAGCAATATCAAATAACAGTCGTTGTGATTCTATATCAAGCTTTAAGGCGCTAGCTATATCAAAAAGCGCTTTATTGCTTGGAGGAGGTTTTTTACCGTTCTCTATACTTGAAAGATATGAATGCGAAAGATTAACTTTTTTAGCAAGTTCTCTTATTGAGAAATCTTTTTGTTTTCTTTTTTCACGGAGAAATACTCCGAAGAGATTCTTCTCTGTCATCCTTTTCTTTCAATTTGGATTGTTTAATCTTTCCGGCTATTAACAAAATGCTTTCAAGTATAAGACTTAAACAAGTTGGATATAACAAGAAAGTGATTTTAAAAACAGCCGAGAAGAAAGTAATGATAGTAATCACAAACAATATGATTCTGGAAATCTTACGAAACTGTGTAAACTCTTCTTCTGACAATGGTTTTTCCGGTGTATCAAGTGGGCATACTAAAAATATACAAACTGCTGCAAATAGGGTGAGAAATAACAGTGCAGATTGATAACTGTATGTGTTTGATAATCGGATTAAAATAACACAGACAAGAATCGAAAGAGTTGACATTATTTCGCATCGAGTTTCAGTAGAAGCGTGATAGCCACCGGCAAATTTTCTTATGCTCTGAAAGGAAGCATAAAACACTATGCTTTCGAATGCACAAGAAAGTGTAAGCCCAAAGATTATTGTGACCGAAAGTAATAAGATTTGAGAAATCAATACAAACAAACCGTATGAATACAAATCAATCTCATCTTTATCAATTTTTCCGTCACGGCAGAGCTTTTTGGCTAACAATAATGACAATTTATTTATCATTATTCATTTTACTGAACTTTTTAAGTCCATGTGGTGCCTTGGGCTGAAAAACGGTTACACAAGTTGTAGAGTTTGCATTACCCTTTAAAGCAAGATCAATTGTTCTTTTGAGAAAAGAAGCTTTCTTTTCCTGAGCTTTCATTGCACATTCTCCTTTCATTTTTATTTCTAGTGCAATGCTATGTTATCAAAGACATTTTTTAATTTCAACAAAATAGCAAAAACACTTTTTTATCAGAACAAAAACGCCGAAAATACTTCTAAGAATGATAAAATGTCATTATTAGATAGAATATTCTATCTAATGGCAGGAAAGTAATACTAATTGCATGTTTATTGACCATATTTCTTTTGTTAAAATTTCAATGGGTGAGAAAAATGGATATTAATTATGAAAAAGTTGGTTTAAGAATTGGTCAAAGGCGAAGAGAGTTGAAACTGAAGCAAGAAGACCTTGCAAACGCTTTAGGTATTGGTCCTAAGTATTTGTCCGCTTTGGAAACCGGAAGGAAAAACACGACACTTGAAATGCTTGCTTCAATGTGTCAGGAACTACACACAACATATGATTATTTTATGTTGGGGAACATTAGGAAAAGCACGGAGGAGAACATTATGGATGGTTTAATGCTATGTTCTGAGTCTGATAAGGAAATGATAATCAACATTATTAACTTTTGTGCTGCAAGAAACAAAAACAATTTGACAAATCTATAAAAAGTACTGTAAACTTACACTGTTAGGTTTACAGTATTACTTTTTGAGGGGGTGCTTAATATGAAAGTAGCAATTTGTGATGATGAAATAGAATATATCCAGGATGTTGAAAAGCATATTAATCAATATGGTTTTGAACATGGTTTATCATTTGAAGTTTTTAAGTATGACAACGGCAAAGAATTACTTAAACAAAACATTCCGTTTGATATAGCGTTTCTTGATATTGAAATGGATGAAATAAATGGTCTCGAGGTTGGAAAGAGGTTAAAAGAAATTAATCCGGATATAGTTCTAATTTGTGTTACTGCATATAACCATTATCTTGATGATGCTCTTGATCTTGGAATCACTCGATTCTTTAGCAAACCGATTGACTCACAAAGGTTTTATAAAGGGTTCGAAAAAGCAATTAATAAAGCTGATAATGCTGAAATCGTTTTTCATTTAAAAGATGAAAACAACGGAACGGCTTCACTTAAAGCAAATGATATAGTTTTTGTCGAAATCAAAGGTAGAAAAACAAGGGTTGTTGATAAAAACGATCAAGAATACCTTACGAAAGATAACATAAAAGATTGGAAAATGAAACTGACAAAATCATTTTTTGTTTCTCCGCACAATTCTTTTATTGTGAATACAAACTATATTACATATTTTCAGAAGGACTATATTGTTTTAAATGGGAAGCATAATGTTCCTATTGCCTATTCAAAACGGGTAGAATTTAAGCGCAAATTCATGATGTTAATGGGAGGATAACATGCAATTGTTTTTCTTTTTTATTTATATATTTGAAGCCATAATCGCTTATTTGTATTTTTCTGATAATTACAAAGAAAAGCTAAAAAAAATATATTCACTTGTCATAGTGCTCGTGCTATATATATTAGCTTTTGTAGTCAATTTAGTTGGCAACAACAATAGTCTAGCAAACGAAATTGCAATGCTGGTTGTAAATTATGTGTTTAGTAAGTGTTGCTTTAAAATATCAACAAAAAGCAGTATTTTTCACTCGACATTTTTGTTGGCTATAATTCTATCAACAGAATTAATAACTGAATATACCCTTTCATATTTATTTCATATTCCGGTTGATGCATACAGAAATAGTTTTACAGCTTTAGTGATAGTAGTTGCTATTAGTAAGACTTTGTATTTTTTAGTTTGTAAACTAATCTCACATTTTTTCTCATACAAAAAGATTTCGGAAGCTGATTTTAGACGAACATCAATACTGTTTATTTATCCGTTGATGATTATTGCTGTTTCAACAACTCTGTTATATGCTTCTGTTAAGTATAATTTTTCAAAAGGCTTAAATGTTGCGTGTGTTATAATGAGTTTGCTGTCAATCATATTCTGCTGTTTTATTTTCATATATAACCGTATTATACAAAAACAGGAAA
>CADCNZ010000207.1 GCA_902802935.1 uncultured bacterium
AATACCGCCGCTTTTTGTTATACATTTGTAGTCTCAGTTATCTTATCATTCCTTGAAACTGAATAACGCGATTTATAATCTTGATATTTGCTTACAAATTCTATATCTTCATCTTTATTTCTATGATTGTATTCATGCTTATCCAAAGAACTATCATATAGTTGTATAACACTTGTTGCAATATTTGCACAGTGCGCCGCAATTCTTCTTAAATCATTCAGCAAATCAGAATACATAAAACTGTTCTCTGCTGTACATAATCCGTCTTTTAACCTTTGTATGTGATGATTTTTTACTTTACGTACAATTTTTTTAATAACAGCCTCCAGAGGTTCTACCTCTTGTGCCAGTTTTATATTATCTGTTTTATACGCCTCTAATGCCATATGAAAGACTTCTAAGACAGCATTTACAATTACTTTCAGTTCCTCAATAGCTTCTGTTGATAGTTTTGCATCATTCTCTTTTAATGTTTCAGCTATTTTTAATATGTAAGATGCATGGTCTCCAATCCTTTCATAATCACCTATTGCAAGCAGTAATTGAGATATTTTATTATTATCTTCTTCAGACAATTCTTTACCTGATAATTTTAAAAGAAATGAATCTAACTTATCCTCATATGTATCTATTTTTATTTCATTATCCCTTATTTGATCAGCTTTTTTCTGATGATAACTTTTTAACATCTTGGTTGAATTTAGAAAATTGAATTCTACCAATTCTGCCATTTTTATGGTTTGCCTATATGCTTCCGATACGGCAAAAGTTGGCGCTAATAAAAGTCTCTCATCAAGAAGAACTTGTCTCTTTTGTTCATTCTTATTTTCAGGAATAAATTTAATAGCAAGTTTTTCAATAACCTTTGCAAACGGTAAAAGCATAAATGCAGTAAATATATTATATATTGTATGGAAAGCAGCTATTCCAAACGGATTAATATTTGTATGCATTAAAGGTATATCAATAAGGGTATTTATTATTATAAAGGCAGGAAAGCAAACTCCTACGCTTATTATATTGTAAATAACATGAATACCGGCAACTCTTTTTGCATTTGTATTCACACCAATACTTGCCAAAATTGCAGAAATACATGTTCCTAAGTTTTGTCCCAATATTATTGGAATTGCGATTTCCCATGATACACAAGTTGCTAAAGTTAGTGCTTGCAATATACCAATTGAAGCAGATGAACTTTGGATTATCATCGTTATTATCATACCAATTGCAAAACCAAATAAAGGATTTGTAAATGCCAGCATAGCATTTCTAAATCCTGGGACATCAGCTAATGGAGCCATGGCACCTGACATAAGCTCCATACCAAACATTAAAATAGCAAAACCGATAAGTATTGTACCGACATTTTTGCGTTTATTAGTTGTCGATGCCATAATAAGAATTACACCAACAAGAGCTAGTATTGGCGAAAAGGATTCCGGTTTTAATAACTTAAAAATAAATCCTGCACTTTCTTGAATTGCGGTCAAACTCAACATCCAAGCAGTAATTGTTGTTCCCAAGTTAGCACCGATAATAACGCTTACCGTTCTTGATAATGTCATAATTCCGGAATTAACTAACCCTATTAACATAACAGTTACAGCAGACGATGACTGAATTATTGCAGTAATTACCGCTCCCAAACAAAAACTTTTTATAGGATTCGATGTCATTTTCTTTAACAGCTGTTCAAGCCTTCCACCGGCAACTTTTTCCAAACCGGATGACATAAGATTGATTCCATATAGGAAGAAAGCCAATCCGCCTAAAAGTGTAAATATAGAAAAAATATCCATTTTGCTATTCCTTTACCTTTTGCGAGCATTTCAATTTATTATTTTAAAACTTGCCCTTACCCGCATATATTTTCAGTGTATCACACACAAATTCAATATACGAATAATGTATAACTATGTTGCAAAATGTTTACAAAATTGAAAATTTTAAAATTCAATGTTACAATTCTTAACAATTTAAGTAAAAAAAGTCAATTTTTAGAACTTTAAATACTTTATATATACAAGAGATATAATTATACAGGAGAGGAACATATGACTAAAGAAAAAAGACGATTTACTGTCATTAGTAATGATGATTACGAATATAAAGAAAAGAATCGGTATGAACGAGCAAAAATGATGTCGTACCAATCTAATCCGTTAAAATTACAAGGGCAATCACTAAAAGAACAGTTTATGCGATTTGCAAATGATGAAGGCGGACCAAGATTTACTGTTGAGGATTTGCTCAAGTGGTAATTATACAAGTTTCAAGCGGAAAAAAGGAAAAATAAAAAGGAACGCATATAAGCGTTCCTTTTTATATGTTATTATTATTTTATGTACCAAATAAAGAATCGAATATATCCGACATTTGATAAAACACAAAAAAGCGGGATTTGCAATTATTTACGAGCAATAGTAAAACAGAATCCTCACAAAAGTTGTTCTGAAATTTTGGATATGTTTTTAGATGATGAAAAATACTATCTTGAACTAAATGCATCCAGATTTCCTTTTTTGGCTGAAGTCATTGATGACAGTGATTTTTTGAGAGATACGATAGATTATATAAAGGAATGTATCAAATATTACGACTACAAAGATAAACAACGTCCTTTAATAGAAGCAAAAAAAGAATTTGAAAAACAAAAAAGGAAATTTTTGCAAGAAGTTAAAATGTCCAAAGAAAAGCCGACAAAAAAACAGGTTTATTATTATGACAAGCTTTGTAAAAAATATTCAATTGACAAAAAAGATGTCAATGAACTTTCAAAACTTGATTTGCGAGATGAAATAGAAAGAATTTTGAATGAACATTCAGACGATTATAAAATTATTGATTAATTCCGGAATTGAAGAACGCGAAGCTAAAAAGGAAGTAAAAATGTTATTGGAACATTTTTGTAACTACTCAGAAAAAGATGAAATTCTTGGCAGAAAGCTCAGCGAAAAAGAATTAAATATTATTAAATCAAAAGTTGAGGCAAGAATTGCTG
>CADCNZ010000208.1 GCA_902802935.1 uncultured bacterium
AATGGCAAAACAAGACGCAGCAGATAGAAAGAAAAAGAAAACATGCAGCTTTTGTGCTGAACATGTTGATTCTATCGATTACAAAGACGCAGCAAAGCTAAAAAGATACTTAACAGAAGCAGGAAAAATTATTCCAAGACGTGTTACAGGAAACTGTGCAAGACATCAAAGAATGATTACAACTGCGGTTAAAAGAGCTAGAGAAGCTGCAATTATTAGCTATGTTTTTGACTAATATCAAGAGCATATAACCATTGGAACATAAAGTTGAAAATGGAAAATTGAAATATTAATTTTCTATTATCCATTTTCAATTTTCCATTAAAAACAAGGAGAAAAAATGTCAAATCAAATAACAATTAGATCTGATAGAAAAACTGATTACACTTTCCAGTATAAAGGAGAAGACGTGACTCTTAAAGCCGGAGGAATACTTAGTGTTGCAGACGGTCTTGATGAAATAGTTCTTCCTACTTGTGCAATGAAGATAGTTAAAAATCTTATTGTAATAAAAGATGACGTAAAATAAATATCTAAAATTTTATTTAAAAATCTGCTTCATTTTTGGAGCAGATTTTTTTGTGCATTTTATATAGATTTAAACTTTATACTTTGCCATGAATTACGCCTTAAAAATTCTCTATCTATTTTATTAAGACAGTCAAGTTTTTTCCCTATCCAACGGGGAGCAACCAGTTCTGTTCTAAGTCCGTTGCCGGCAAGTCTATGTATAGTCGTTTTAGCAGGTAAATATTCAAGGAAATCACAAACAGTTGAGACATATTCATCCTCTGTCATAAAATCGATTTCGCCCTCTTGATACATTTTTGCAAGTTTTGTACCTTCTAATGCGCATAGCATGTGAATTTTTACTCCGTCAGGCTCAAGTTCTGCTATAGTTTTAGCGGTTTCCATCATTTCATCATACGTTTCAAACAGGTTAAGTATGATATGTAAACACACATTTATATTTTTGTTTTTTGTTTTTTCATAAGCGTTCAAAAAACATTTATAATCATGTCCGCGATTTATTTTTTTTAGCGTTTTATCATGTACGGACTGTAATCCATATTCAATCCATGTGTAATAATCCGAAGTAAATGAAGAAATTAAATTTAACTTATCATCATCAATGCAATCAGGGCGTGTGCCTATAGAAATTCCAACGATATCAGGTCTGCAAAGAGCTTCTTTATAAATTTTTTCAAGCTCTTTTGCCGGCTTATATGTATTTGAAAATGCCTGAAAATAAGACATAAATTTTTTAGCTTTGAATCTTTTTGCAAGGGTTTCTGCACCGATATTAACCTGCTCGGATATACTTAGTTTATTTGAATGTGCCTGCGAAAAACTTCCTCCGTCATCACAAAATATACACCCCTCATTTGAAATAACACCATCTCTGTTCGGACAAGAAAAACCAGCATCTAAGGTGATTTTGTAGACTTTTGCCCCAAACATATTTTTTAAATATTCGCTAAATTGATTATATCTTTTATCTGTTCCGTTGAATTCCATAACATAGATTATAATAAAAAACAAATTTTATTGATATTAATTTGATATTCATTAATTAATTGTGTAGTATAATATAAAGAGCGCTTTTTATTTTCAGCAAAGAGGAGTGTAAGTTTAATGAAAAAAAGATTTATAACGTCAAGTTTAATATTATTGACTGCGTTAATGACAACGGTTTCTAACGCATATTCAGCAACACCGGCTGAGCTTTATGACAATGTTTGGATGCTTGTACACAAAAAATATTATGATCCGTCTGACAATTCACAAGATTGGGCAAGATGGAGATACAAGTATGAAAACAAACTAAAAACAAAAGAAGATGCATATGTTGCAATAGAAACAATGCTTGCAAGCTTAAATGATCCATATACAAGATTTCTTGATCCAAAAGAATTTTCTGAAGAAAATCAGTCTATAAAAGGTTCATTAAAAGGTATTGGCACTCAGATTGGTTTAAGAGACGGTCAACTTGTAATTATTGCACCGTTAGAAGACTCTCCTGCCGAAAAAGCCGGACTTTTGGCGGATGATTATATACTTGAAATAAATGGTGAAAGCACAAAAGGGATTAACATTGATGTTGCAGCAGATAAAATTCGCGGAGAAAAAGGAACAACAGTAACCCTTCTAATTCAAAGAAAAGGTGTTCCAAATAAAATTTATTCAATTGTAAGGGATGAAATTGAAATTAAATCGGTTTCCACAAAACCGCCGTTTGAAACAAAGGTTCCTGATAATATACAATATATCAGATTAAGTTCATTTATCAGTAAAAATGCCGCAGGTGAGATTGAGTCTATTTTAAATCGTTCGAATGATGCAAAAGGATATATAATAGACCTTCGTTCAAATCCGGGCGGACTTTTAACAAACGCTATTTACATTTCTGATATGTTGTTAAGAGGCGGAGTTATAGTAAGTACTGTAGACCGAGACAGCTACAAATCAACAACCAGAGCTCGTTTGCAGCAAATAACAGATAAGCCCATTGTTGTTTTAATAAATAAAGGTTCTGCCTCAGCAAGCGAAATTCTTTCAGGAGCACTGAAGGACAATCACAGAGCGACTATTGTAGGTGAGCAGTCTTTTGGCAAAGGTCTTGTGCAAGAAATCAACAAACTGCCGGATGATGCAGGTTTAAATATTACAATACAAAGATATTTAACACCTTCGGGAACTGATATTCACAAAAAAGGTATTACTCCTGATGTTGTGGTAGAATTATCAAAAGAAAATGCAGAAGCAAAAGACGATGTTCAGCTTAAAAAAGCTATTGAAATATTGGAAGAAATAACATGTCAGGGAGAAAAGAATGGGTTGTTCGCGGAAGCAAAAGCCCAAAACAATCAATAATTGATACTCTTTTAGAAGTTAGGGGCATTAAAACCGAAGAGGGGAAGAAAGAATTTTTAAATCCTCTGGGTATAACTTTGATGCACCCTAACGCTTTTAGCCAAATGCCTAAGGCTGTTGAGCGTATATGTAAAGCTATAGATAATAAAGAAAAAATTCTTATATACGGAGATTTTGACGCTGACGGTGTTACATCGACTTCCGTTCTTATGAAAACATTCGGATACTTAGGCGCAAATGTGGACTACTATATTCCTGAAAGAGAATCCGAAGGACATGGATTAAATTCAAAATCCCTTGTCAAGCTTCTTTCTCAGAAGAAACCAAAACTTATAATCACTGTGGATAATGGGATTAGTAATGTTGAAGAAGTCAAATTTATAAACAGTTTTGGACGGGATGTAATTATTACCGATCACCACGAAGCACCGGATGTTGTTCCTCCAGCTTTGGCTATTATAAACCCAAAAGCTATGAATGCCTTAGATGAAAAGCTTACTACATCACAGATAGAATCATTGACTTCTTTGGCAGGCGTTGGTGTTGCATTTAAATTAGCACAGGCAGTTTTGGAAAAATATGACAAATTATCATTCAGTTATGATATTCTACCATTTGTAACGGTTGGAACTATAGCAGACCTTGTTCCGCTAATAGGCGAGAACAGATATTTTGTTACAAAAGGTTTGGAGCTTATCAGGGATGGTAAACATTACGGGTTAAAGCGAATGCTTGATATTGCAGGAGTCGGAACAGAAAACGGACTGACAGCAGAGCAGATAGCATTTTCAATAGCTCCAAGAATTAATGCATCAGGCAGAATTGATACGGTTGAAAATGCTGTAAAAGTTATGATTTCTGAAAATAAACAAGAAATAGAACTTGCAATAATGGCATTGGAAAACTTTAATAAAATGCGTCAGGAGATGTGTTCACAAATATTTGAAGAAGCAGATGAGATGTATAAAGCTTCAAAAAGCAGAGATAATGCAATAATTTTGTATAGCAAGGATTGGCATATTGGCGTAATTGGAATTGTAGCTTCTAAGTTTGTTGAGAAATACTATAAACCTACTTTTATAATGAACTATTCTGAGGAAACGAAGTCCTTCAGATGTTCAGCCAGAGGTGTAAATGAACTTAACCTGTATGATGTAATATCAAACATATCGGAATTATTAGACGGTTTTGGCGGTCATAAATTAGCGGCAGGTTTATATTTTAGCGAAGAAAAAGCAAGTTTTGATACCGTAAAAAAAGCTCTTAACACAACAATAGATGAAATGTTAAACGGGCAAAAGCTGGTTCCTTCTATCGATGTAGATATGGAGTTATCTTTGGATGATATTGATATTTCGCTTGTTGAAGAAATATCAAAACTTGAACCTTATGGCGCATCCAATCCTTCTCCTACTTTTGTTATCAACGATTTAACTCTAAAGCAAAAACAACTCATGGGCTCAAATAAAGACCATTTAAAGCTAATAGTAGAAGGGAAAAACGGAAATATCGACTGTGTTTGGTGGTCGAGAGGAGATGTTCCGCTCGTTGCAGGTGACAAGTTTGATATTGCTTTTGCTCCTCAGTTGAATGAATTTCGTGGTACTACATCAATACAACTTGTTATAAAAGATATTCACTCAGAGGTTATGGCTGAAGATATTGTTCCCGAGCAGAAAATTTATGACCACAGAAGCAAAACTAATATTCTGCCTCAAGTTAATGATTATATTAAAAATTCCAAACTAACGATTTCTGTTTTTGCGGAAGATAAAACTATTCAAGAGCGTTTAAAACCGTTTCCTTCTGTTTATAATTCCATAATTACAAGAAATTCGGCTCAAAAATCTGACGTATTGATGTTTTTTGATTATCCTGCTGATGATGATTTAATGCAATATATATTGCAAACGGTTTCGCCTGATGCAATTCATTATATGAACTATATTCAACCCAAAAGAGATAACGAAAACCTTTTGAAAACTTTTTCCGGAATGATTAGATACACTTGTAATACTTTAAATGGAGATTTTAATCTTTCTCGTGCGGCATCAGCACTCGGAATTACTAATGCTGCAGTTGAAACATTGTTAGAGGTTTTTGAAGATACAGGAATGATTAAAATTGAAGAACGAAATGAAGATTCTTTTAGAATCAAGTTTTTGTCATCTATAGAGCTTTCAAAGGCTTTGCATACATCCAAGTATACAGAACTTATAGAGCTTTTTAATACAATAGACAAATACAAAAACCAATATATGAAAAATAAACTTTTTGTTTAAAAAAATTTTCTTATTAAAAAAATAATGTTAAATCGAATGTAACACAATACCTATTGTGTTACATAGGAGTGTATTTATACACTCATGATATCATATTTATCTGGGTTTGTGAACCCTTGAAAATATTTACCCCAAACGAAGCAAAAGAAGAGCAAGCACGCGAATAAATTGGTGATTACCTACGCTCTGACGAGTGTGGGATTGAATGTATGTTGCGGGCTTAGCCCGCACTCTTACATGCCATAACGATAGAGATAGTAATTTATTTTTCTTACGAGCTTGTAGTCCTTATCCCGACTGGGAAGAAGGTCTACGTGCGTAGCACAATGTAACACAATAGGTATTGAGTTACA
>CADCNZ010000209.1 GCA_902802935.1 uncultured bacterium
CTTCTGCATAGTCTTTTACGACTTGTCCATTTCCTTCTATTGTGTATTTGTATATAGTTAATCCCTCAAGCCCAACAGGTCCACGTGCATGAGTTTTGTTTGTAGAAATGCCTACTTCTGCACCGAAACCATACCGAAAACCGTCTGCAAATCGGGTTGATACATTATGATATACACCGGCAGAATCGACTGCATTCATGAATATTTTTGCATTTTCTTTGTTTTCTGTGATTATTGATTCGGTATGTCCGGAAGAGAATTCATTAATATGTTCAATGGCTTCATAAAGAGAACCAACAGTTTTATATGATAAAATTTTATCTGAATATTCTTTGTGCCAAGAATCTGGGGTAAATACTATTTTTACACCGGATTCTTTAATTGCATTTATTAATTCTTCAGATTTTTTAAAATTTTTGTGAACAAGAAGGGTTTCTACAGAGTTGCATGCACTGGGATATTGAGTTTTAGAGTCAATAATAATATCTCTTGCTTTTTCAAAATCTGCATCTTCATCAACAAATATATGGCAAATTCCATCGGCGTGTCCGAGAACAGGAATTTTAGTATTTTCTTTTATAAATTTAACAAGATTGTTACCACCGCGAGGTATAATAAGGTCAATATACTTATCTTGCTTGAGCATTTCTGCTACGTCATCGCGTGTGAAAACTTGATTGAGAACATTTTGGGGAAAGCCGGCCGTTTTATCAAGAGCTTCCTGTATAACAGTCATAATAGTTTTATTTGTATAAACTGATTCTTTTCCGCCTTTGAGAATTACAGCATTGGAAGATTTTATAGCAAGTGCAGATATTTGAGAAATAACGTCGGGTCTTGCTTCGAAAATGATTCCAAGAACGCCGATAGGGCAGGATGTTTTTTTTAAAATCATATTTTCATCCAACTGACGCAGGAGCAAAATTTTCCCTATAGGATCTTCAAGAGCAGCAACATCAATAATTCCCTGAATCATGTCTCTCATTTTATTTTCGTCTAATTTTAAACGGTTGAAAACAGATTTTGAAATTTTCCCATCTTCAACAAGTTTTTCGGCATTTGCTAAATCTTGTATATTAGCATCAAAAATTTTATTTTGATTTAGTTTAATATTTTCTGCAATATTAAGAAGTGCTTTATTTTTTATATCAGTAGAAACTGTTGCCATTTTTTTTGAAGCATTTTTTGCAGATATAGCTATATTAACGAATGTGTCCATTTCTATATTCCTCACACATGACACGATATTGCATTCTGCGCATATTAATCATTTTGGAGAATCTTTTTTTAAACAATTGTGTTTGTAAAGATTCTGCAGGTATTTCATCTGCAAATTTGGGCTGATTAAGCATAAAACCTGACAAATCCATAAAAGGAACTCTGTCTCTATAATCCATATAAGGATTTTTGCCTTGAAATTCTCCCATAACGACTCCTTATTTGTGATAGCTCTCAAACTGATTTTATAAAAAAATGAATTTTTAAACAAGAATATGTTAATGAATTTTAAGCACGAAAAAGTCTTTCTTGAAAAATAAGTTTATTCTTGATAAAGTAAAAGAGTTATAAGGAAAAGTTAGCAAGAAATTATAAAGTCTTTTTGCTTACTTTTTCTTCAGAAAAAGTAAGCGCTTGTAGCCCAGTTGGATAGAGCGTTTGGCTACGAACCAAAAGGTCGGGGGTTCGAATCCCTTCAAGCGCAAATAAAAAAAGAGTCTAAATAGGCTCTTTTTTTATTTGTATATTTGTATTTTTTTCGGGACAGTTACTACCTTTTAACGGGACATTTGGTTGGAAGAAAATAAGCAAGTTGTAATTTTTCTGATAGTTTGAGATTTTGGTAAACTTTTAAAATTGGCTCTAATACCCCATAAATATTACATCTTAGCGGTCGGAAACAGTAGGTCAGGCACTGCCTGACTTTAAACGATATTAAAAGTTATTGTCAAGCATTGCTTGACCTACTATCTTATGATTATTATCAAAAGAATATCAAGCCGAAACCAGAGGAAAAAGCCGAGAAAAAAGGTTGGAGATGCAAGATTTGCGGATATGTTTATGAAGGGGAAGAACTGCCCTCAGACTTCATCTGCCCTTGGTGTAAACATGGCGTTGAGGATTTTGAAAGGATATAAACAAAAATACCGCCCCAAAAGGCGGTATTTTTACTTATTTGCGTTTTACATAAGCTCGTTCCATTGATTCGGGATTCTTTTTAAATATTTCTATATCCGTTTCATCAGGTATGACCAGTTTATAGTCTTCATATTCATCCAATTTTGCGTACCCTGTTATGATTGATTTGGTTTCTTGAGGATATTTTTTATAAATATCCAATAATTTACAAATATCATCTGCTTCAAGATAATGCCAATTGCCACGACAATTACGAATTCTTATTTTTGCTAAATCACTTACTGCTTTCATATCTTCTTTACTTAATTCATTAATATTACCATCCCTACTCATTGCTGTATTTATGATGATTCTATCAATATCACGTAGAGAGACTCTATAACCGTCATTTAAATAATCTCCTTTCTGTAAAGAAGCTAAGGCATTGAATGCTTTTGGCGCATTTTTGTACGCCTTTGGTGCATCCAAGCGTGATGCTATAATATCACTTGCTGTAAATCTCGAATCATACGGACTTGTTGACGGCATTTGTAACAAACATTTTGTTTCTTCCGGATAGAATCTAAAACTTGTCATCAAGCTCACTATATCATCATTATCTACATATCTTTTTCTGTTTGGTGTTCTTATATCAGCTATTTGAGAAAATAGTTCGGGTTCGTCTAAATATTTTATTATTGTTTTGTAATCAGGTAACGTATTAAATACAAAACTGCCGTCATTTCTCTTTAGGTTCAAAAGAGTATCTATATCTTCCGCTTTAATTTCACCATCTTTTTTTGCTTCAATAATGGCATTGATATCCTCAATCCTACCGATATAACCTGCATCTCCATTTTCAGGATCTTTTTCTGTAAAATCTTCGCCCATTTTTGCAGCAGTAATTTTGTTAATTTCATATCCGCTAAATCTGTAGTTTCCCATTTCATCCTTTGCCATAGCGTATTTTTCTGCTTCCTCAGGATATTTTTCAAAAACTTCTGCAGCTATATAATCATCTAAATCTTTAAATCTAAGTCCGCCAAAATCATCTTTCATACTTAACATTTTTGCTAAACCATTTGGATAATCCGCTGTTGCATTAACTATGTTTTTAGCGGCTTGAAATGAAAAAATTCTTATTCCGTTTGCATCTTCTGTATCAACTACCTGCTTTACAAGCTCAGGATGTTTAGAATATCTTTTATTTAAATCATATTTAGAAAAAGAGTCCTTATCTGCAAAATGATTGCCGTCTATGTCTTCAATATTATAAAATGCAAGTGTGGTTTTTGCATCTTTATCATAAGCTTCCAGCCAATCTTCTCTATCACTATTTGCTTCAAGCATTTTTTCAAATTCCTCTCTTGTAGGAATTGTTTCTTCTTCTTTTGCGTTCATATTTTTTACTGCTTGTAAACCACCTGCTACTGCAGCTGCAAGTGCTGCAGCACCTGTCATCGCAGCCTGTTGCTTATTCATTTTAAAAGCAGGAGTTTTGAGTTCTTGAGGCTCTGTTTGACCTTCGTTGTGATTAATTTTGTTGTTAAATCTGAAATAATTTACATTGTAATTTGGGGAAATGTTCATACGTTAACCTTTCTTTTTTGTTCTACAGTTTTGATACCCATATAAAACAGGTGAAACACGAGAATTGACTAAATGTAAAGAAATCGTTACAAAAAGGATAGTCTGTAGGGTGGGTAAAGCTGCATTCTGCTTGAAGTTTAGACGAAAATTTCTGAGTGCGTACCCACCAAATATTTAATGGTGGAAATGTACGTTCAATCATTTTTTAAATTCATTATTTAAA
>CADCNZ010000210.1 GCA_902802935.1 uncultured bacterium
GAGATTTGTCTATTCTTGGATATTGACAATACTTCCTGCAGAATCAACATTATTATCGTACATTTGCTGGAATTTTTCTGTTTTTTGAGTTTTCTTTAGTTCAATTTGAACTTCTTCCATGCCTTTTTCAAGTTTTTTGATATTTTTCAGCTCTAATTCTCTAATTTCATCCAAAATCTTGTCCAGTTCTTTTTGCTGAACAGGGGTAAGTTCAAGATATTGACGTATGCACTTACAATTCAAAAAGATTTGCTCACGTCTCTTAATCATCGTAATAGCGTTATCATAATCCTCATTATCTATCATGCTTGAAATATCGCCAGAGCCGGCTTTTAACTGTTCATACTGCATCATAAGCTGGGCGTATTGCTTTTCATCCTGCATTTTCATCTCCTTGATTTAGCGCAGGATGCACTTGTGGAGCCTCATTAGCAGCCTGTTCTTTCATAGCATCTTCAACTGTTGTAACTCCGCTTTGGATTTCTATTGCTTTTTGAAAACCCCATCTGATATTTGTCAAGTCTTCAATAACAGCATCAAGCATTTCTGTATTTTTTTGAACATTAGCCTTAATTAAATTCATAGCCATGCGGTTATATAATCTAAACAATTGTTTTGATACATCATTACCGTTTTCCAAATCAATTGTTCTCATTAATTCGCGGATAATTTTTCGTGCTCCGTCAATATTTTCAGAGCGTTCTTTATAATTATTTTCCTCTATACAAGTTTTTGCTTTTAATAAAAATTGAATAGCGCCGTCAAAAAGCAATATCATAAGCTTTTCAGGAGTGGCAGTCGTGATATTACTGGTTTGATATTGTTTTATATATTTATTGTATGGATTTGCTGGCGGCATTTATACCTTCTTGTTTACGAAAATTCCTGATGCCATGTTCAGCTTTTGTACAAGCTCTCCCAATTCCGCACCGGAAATTGTTTCGATTAACCTATCTGTTGCACTATCATATAATTCTATTATATCATCTTTTACGTTAAGTTTAACATAAAAATCTTTATTTGGATTTTCAATATCTTCAATATCGGCTTCAAAATCAGTTTCGTCAGGCGTTTCCTCTACAAGACCATCTTCAAAAGTATCTTCTTGTTTATTTGCAGCCTGTTTATTTCCTCCCTCTTCCTCTTCTTCCTTCTCTCTAACACGTTCATTCACGCTAGCACCCTGAACTTGACGAGAATTTGCCGGATCGGAAGCCATAGTCTGCTCCGTTTTATTAGCATATTCTGCAGAGGTGGATTCCTTAACAGCACCAGTATTTGCAATAGATATACCGTCCATACCCATATATGAAGCTTCCTTTACATTTGTTAACTATTAATATTATATTATGATATAATAGTCTTGACGACATCATATAAAAGAAGGGTGTTTTTATGAGCAAAAGTTTATTTTTTAATTATATGGAAAAAATGCTGGCATTTCCTCTTTGGATAAAACAGACAATATTTTTAAACCTATCCAATGATTTAACAAACTATCTGAGTAACGAATTTTTGGATGTTCAAGAAGGAGAATTGTTTCATATATATAAACCGGCTCTTTCCGAGCTTGGTCAGAATGAACTTTTAACAAAAGAATCCAAATTTGATGAAAGCATATATTCGTTTATGAACAGTTGCGCTAAAGGAATGTCGTTAATTGAAATTGCTATAGAAAACAATTTGTCATTAGAAGAAGTGGCAAAAGCTTTTACTTTTTGTAAAACTTCAGGCTTTTTTTCAAAAGAAGTACCAAATTTGATTAGTGCAATTGCAGGCTTTATAGCCGGTAAATACAGAACAGGTGAATATTTTATTAGAGCCGGCAAAATGACAATTGAACAATTGGATGAAGTTTTAAATAAGCAGCAAGAAATTAACGCATCCGGCAAACACGTTTTCATTGCTGAACTTATGGTTCAAATGGGCTTTGTAAGAGATTTGGATGTGAAAAGTATCATTTTTATGAAAGAAGAAGCCGGAAAAAGATTTTCTTTAAACCCTGCTGATTTACCAACAATTGCATTAGAAAAAGAAAGTTACGATATTAGAGTTGAAAACACCAGATTAAAAGAAGAAAACGAGATTTTGAAACAAAAAATCGATACATTGCTTACTTTTATAAAAGATCACAAGGAGGCATAAATGCCAAATGGCATAAATGCTGGACAATTCATTATTAAGTATGTTCGTGACGGACTTATTGAAGAGTTCCATGAAGGAATTATAAGCTTTGGTGAAGAAGGCAACAACACCCCCTACTATTTGCGTTCATGCGCTAAGCCTCTTCAAGCATCTCTTTTGATAGATTACGGAATAGACCTGAGCCCAAAAGAACTTGCTATATGTTGCGGTTCACATGCCGGCGAAGAGTGCCACGTTGAGCTTATTCATAATCTTTTGGCACGTTTTGGTTTGGATGAAAATTACTTAAAATGCGGTACTCATATTCCTTTATCTCGAACTATGCAAGATAAAATGCTTATAAACGGAAAACGCGCTTCTGCAGTTCATAATAATTGTTCCGGCAAACATACAGGCTTTTTGATACTATGTAAAAAAATGGGTTGGGATTTATATACTTATGATGCTCCGAATCACCCGCTCCAAATTGCTGTAAAGAAAAAAATAAATCACATGTGTGAAATAAAGAATGAATATCCCGTAACAACTGATGGATGTGGCGTTCCTATACTTAGCATGCCGCTAAGAAGCCTTGTAAAAGGGTTTGAAAATCTTAAAAATTACCCGCAAATAGTTTATGCGATAAAGGAAAATCCATATATATATGGAGGAGAAAATCGCACTGATACCGAAATTATACAAAACACAGATAATTTAATCGCAAAAGTCGGCGCCGGCGGACTTTGCGTAGTATTGAATTATAAAGAAAACAAGAGTTTTGCCATAAAGATTAATGACTGCTCGTACGAAGCAAGACGTTTTGCTGTGTTTGAAATAATAAATAGATTAGGGTGGGGAAATATAAAATATGACAATTCTATCAAAACAATCGCCGGAAAAATTGTAGGAGAAATCTCTGTTGAATTCTAAAACTAATTTATACAAACTCTGTTTCTGCCAGATGTCTTAGCATCATATAATGCCTTGTCTGCGCGTTCAAACAATTCTTCTCCTGTTTCTTGATTGTTAAACTCTGCTAATCCCATACTTATTGTAACATTAATTGATGAAACACCTGCTTCTTCGACATTAATCGGAATTGGATTTGTCTCTACGGCTTTTCTTAAACGTTCACCGACTATTTTGGCTTCCTCTATGTGAGTATACGGTAAAAGCACTGCAAATTCTTCTCCGCCATATCTTGAAGGTATATCAGATTCACGCAATGCCGACTTTATAATACCGGCTACTCCTCTTAAAACAGCGTCGCCGCTTGCATGACCATATGTGTCATTTACCCGTTTAAAGAAATCAATATCAATCATCATTGCGCATAATGGATTATTTTGACGTCTTGTTGTCGCAATTTCCTGACCTAAACGCAGTTCAAATTGCCTTCTGTTATTCAAGTTAGTTAAAGCATCAATCGTCGCATACTGCAATATTTTAGAATATGAGTTTGCTCTATTTATTGTAATTGCAGATTGTCTGGTTAATTGTTCAAGATAACTTATATCCCTTTTTGAGAGTGCATCCAAGGTGCTTCTTGCAACAATACAACCGGAAATCTCCCCATCTTCTGATATTAAAGGAAATGCACCTATCTTATCATTATTAGATAAAATATATTCAGTTTCGGGAGTAAGCTGGCTTAATGCTTCATAAACTCGTTCATCTTTACATGCTTTTGGCCATACAAGTTGAAACTCTTCTCCCTGCTTTAAAAACACATAAATTAAATGGTCTGTAATAAATCTGTCAAGCATTTCTCCTATAATTGGCACAATATAATTAAGCTCATATTGTGTTTCAATTATTTTAGCAATATTTTTCATAGAATCATGAAACTCTACATTGATTTTTGATTGCTCTGTTAAAACTATATTTTGAAGTTTTAAAGATACTTGTGAGGAAAAAATTTTCATTAAGAAAAGAAATTCCATGTTAACAGAAGTTCCTGATTCAAATACAAGATTTATAAGCCCGAATACCTTTTCTTCTTTTACTATTGGCATAAAAATAGAATCAATTTTGAATGTTATATCACCAATAACAGATGGAAGCTTATATGCTTTTTGGTTTATTACAAAATCATGACCTTGAATATTTTTGTACGCTTCATAAATCTCCGGAGAATTTTCTATAATCGCCCAACCGTTTATACTATCTCTAATAGTATTAGTTACACTGTCATAAACATATAAATTTAATTCTTTAAGACTTTTATTATCAAATTTTGCTTTTATATCATTTGCAAGTTCAGATGTACCAACCTCTTTTGTTAAAACATCTGCAATATTTGATAAAAACTGAAGCTCATTTTTTGTCATTAAATTTATTCTTCCTCTTCCTTAAATACTTCAAAACCTGCACATGTTTTAAAATTCTTTACCATTGCCTTTTCAAAATCATCATCAGCAACAATTCTTCCGTTAACATATGTATAGCTCAACCCTGTAGTAGGTTCATCAGATAATTTATCAGTACCATAATCTTCGCTTGTAATAAAACGTCTTGTAACTTCATTTAAAAGATTAAAAATATATGCCGTTTGCAAGCCCGAATCGTCAGGAGTTTCAGTTATAAGCATTGCTGCTTTTTCAAGCTCGCTTATAGACTCTCTATACCTTTTCATCCCCCTTAACAAAACTGCTAAATTGTAATGAGCTTCAAATTTCATAGGCTCAATTTCTATTGCCTTGCAATAATCCAAACCAGCTGCACTTGATTCTCCACGCAAATGATGCGCCACTGCTCTGTTATAATAAACATCATAGTTTTTCTTAAGAAATTTTAAAGCTTTTGTATATGCTTCTATAGCATCCCCAAGGTATTGATATGCAAGATATTTTCTCTCTAAAGGCAGATAAATAGCTTTTTGTTTATATGCAACGCCTTTATTAAAATATGCCACACCTCTATTTCCGCGCACACTACGTATATTGCTATAGATAAACGGTATCCATAATCTAAAAAGTTTTATCTGAGTTATGGCATCAAATTGTTCTATTGCATCATCAAAAAAACCCAAGTCTTCAGAATAAACAATTCCAAGATTCATCCTTGCCATAACAAACTTCGGGTTATGTTCTATCGCATGACTATAAGCATCGACCGCAGAATAATAATCCTCGTAAACAGCATAAATATTTCCAAGATTGAACCAAGCTTCATAATGTCCCGGAAACAAATTTAACCCTTTTTGATAATATTCCAGCGTTTTAGCCATATTATCCTGAGAATATGCTTGATCGCCTTTGTGTATATAATACATTCCCTTGGCTTTCATAACCTGTCTTTCTATCCAGCCATGGAAAAAGTACCATATTAAAAACACAAATATTATTAATATTAATAAAGAAAATAATTTTTTTAAAAATAATTTCATACCGTAAAATTATATCACAATTTTACCCCAAATGGTAGAGACGCAAAAGCGCATGTACATGTTTACAACGCTAATAAATTCATGATACAATACAGCTATGTTTACAGGAATCATTGAAGAAATCGGGAAAATCCTGTCTATCACAGATAAAAAAATGGAAATTTCAGCAAAAACTGTATTGACAGATACCCGTATTGGCGACAGTATTGCGGTAAACGGTGTGTGTTTGACCGTTACAGATATTAAGAAACAGTCTTTTGCAGCAGATATTTCTCCGGAAACATACAAAGTTACTGCATTAGATGAAATGAAGGCCGGAGACACAGTTAATCTTGAACGCGCCATGCCTGCAAACGGCAGATTCGGAGGACATGTTGTTACAGGACACATTGACGGTATCGGTAAAGTAACTAAACTTCAAAAACTTGGCGATTTTTATAATCTTTATATAGAAATTCATCCGAACCAAACTAAATACACTATACAAAAAGGTTCTATCGCAATAAACGGCATAAGCCTCACGATAGCAGAAGTTACAAATAATTTAATAAAAATCGCAGTTATTCCGCATACATTTGAAAATACGTCCCTATCTGAAATAAAATGCGGAGATAATGTAAACATAGAAACAGATATTATGGCTAAATATGTTGAAAAATTTTTATCAACGAGTGATAATAAATCAGGAATAAGCATGGAATTCCTTAGAGAAAACGGATTCTAGACAATGGAAAACACAAATCAATTTAATACAATCGAGGAAGCATTAGAGGATTTTAAAATAGGAAAACCTCTAATTGTGGCTGATGATGAAGATAGAGAAAATGAGGGTGACCTTATTTGCTCTGCTCAGTTTGTCACTCCTGAGCTTATTAATTTTATAACTAAAGAATGCCGTGGTATTGTATGTTTGGCAATATCTGATGAAATAGCAAAACAACTTGAACTTCCTCAAATGGTTGAACGCAATACAGAGAGCATGCAGACAGCCTTTTCATTGAGCATTGACGCAAGCCCTAAATACGGAGTATCAACAGGAGTTTCGGCATTTGACAGAGCAAAAACCATAGAAGTTGCTATCGCACCAGACGCGCAACCGTCTGATTTAAGACGACCTGGACATCTATTTCCTTGTGTTGCGAAAAAAGGCGGTGTTTTAAAACGCTGCGGTCACACTGAAGCAGTTGTAGATTTAGCTCGTCTTTGCGGACACAGAGCAGCCGGTGTTATGTGTGAAATCATGAAAGAAGATGGACATATGGCACGACGTGATGACCTGTTTGAATTTGCAAAATCGCACAACCTCAAAATTATTACAGTATCTGATTTAATAGCACATAGACTAAAAAGTGAACGTTTTGTTAAAAGAGAAATCGAAGTATTTTTACCGTCAAAATTCGGTGATTTTAATATTGTCGGATATACTGACACCATAACAGGATGTGAACATGTTGCTATGGTTAAAGATGACGGCTCAGATAAAATTCCTATGATAAGAGTTCACAGCGAATGTTTGACAGGAGATGTCTTTCATAGTTTGAAGTGTGATTGCAATTGGCAGTTGCATGAAGCTCTTAAAATGATTAATGAATACGGAAAAGGAGCCGTTATATATATTCGTGACCACGAAGGACGCGGCATAGGACTTATTAATAAACTCAAAGCATATAAATTACAAGAACAAGGACAAGATACCGTCGAAGCAAATGTTTCTTTAGGCTTTGCTCCGGACTTGAGAAATTATGGCGTTGGAGCACAAATAATACTTGACCTTGGTTTCAATAATTTTAGTCTAATAACAAATAATCCCAAAAAAATTATTGGATTAAAAGGATATGGTTTGACTATTCATGATAATATAAATATAAAATCCGAAATCACAAAATATAATGAACGTTATATGGAAACCAAACGTGAAAAAATGCACCATATAATGTAGGGATAAATGCAAAAAGCTTTTATCACTAAAACAAAAAGGGAAATCTTATGGCAGAAATTACATATGAAGTAGAATTATTAAACAGCGGCCTGTATAAAATATTTGCAGGTGTATATAATGATTTTAAAGCTAAAGCCGTAGAAGAATATAAATTCGAGCTTGACCCTCTGGAATATAATGAATTTATTGATGCCATTGATAAAAAATACATGAACTGCATCGTTTTAAAGGAGAATGACATACCGACAGCGTTTCTTGTTTATACAACATCTATCTCAGAATCAATAGAACTAAACCTTATTCATTGTCTCGGGACAGAGGACGAAGTAACAAAAATAAAGCTTTTAATCGAAAAGTTTTTAGCTTTAACCGAAGTTGAACGTCAATCAAAAGTGGTATCATTTCCCATGCTAGGTCATCAATCTGTATTTACTGCAGATATTGCAAAATTCGGATTCAAATTTGTCGGACTTGCTGTTCTCAGATTTTTTATGGGAAACGCATCTTCAGAAAGAATATTAGAAAATATGAAGCTTACTAAAATTCCGGAAGGATACAAAATTACAGGATACCAAGAATCCTATAAAGAGTCTGCAATAAAGATAATTCACGAATCTTTCAAGGATACTCAAGATGCTTTGTATGATACAAGATTTAAAACTTTAGGCGGAACAACAGATGTCATTAATAAGGTTGTTGAGAACATTTACGGAGAATTTTTACCAGAAGTTACATCAGTCTTGTTATACAATGATACACCGGTTGGGTTTGCTTTCGCAAATATTACAGGCGGCAAAATTGCCAATATACCTTTGGTTGCAATAGAAAAAAACCATCGTGGAAAAGGTTTTTCCGAACATTTACTTAGCCGCTCAATAAAAACTATTGTTGACTGGACAAAAATAGGTAAAAGAGTATTTTCAGAAGTTAACGTTACAACTGAAACCAACAACTATAAAGCATTGAAACTATATAGAAGGATAGGTTTCAGGGAGGATTATTGCTATCCTCAGGCATATTTACTGGCAAAAAAATAGTGCAAAAAGTTTAATTTTAAAAAATAGGTTACAAATTTTACATTTTGTAGTAAAATAAAAAAGGAAATTATACGAAAGGAGAAGTATGAGACTATCTAAAGAATTTTTAGCAACACTTGGAGTTGTTTGCATGACTTCCGGAGTTGCATTGGCTGGTTGTGATACAACCGATGTTCAAGCTTATGCTCACCCTACATTATTCGGTTCACAAGGTCACACACTTGTTGCGGCAGACAATGATGTAATTATTGGTGGCAAAGTATTTAAACCATGTAATGCAAAAACAGTTAACGGTAAAGAAAACGTTATTATTGGCCGCGAAGCTAAACAAGCTTTAGCTGATATGAAGAGCCAAATGGATGCAGCGAGAGCTGCAGCTTATGATGTTAAAGCTGCGATTTTACGTTCAGAACTTGCTTGGCAAATTGTTAACGGTTTAGGATTCTCTAAATCAGCACCTAACAAATACACAGATTTGTCATCAACATATTGGGCAAAATCAGAAATCGACAGAGCTTTAGCTGCTGACGTAATGATTGGTTACCCTGATTCAACTTTCAAACCGGACAAAGCAATCACTAAGGCTGAAGTATTCGCTACTTTTGCTAAATTAATGGTTGTAGACCATGACAAGAATGCAACTCCTGTGTTTGAAGGACAAGAAGTTCAATATATTCCTAACTGGGCAGTTGGATGCACAAATGAAGTTATTGCTTCTGGCATTTTAGCAGCAGTTCCTGATAAAGACACAGTTGTTACAGCTGAATACTTAACAAGAGAACAAGTTGCTTATATGATTTCTGCTCTTAAAGCAAAATTCAATATCAACACTTCAAACGGTGCTGCAGGATGCGCTACTCAATATGCTCCTACTGCAGTAAAAGTTAAATTAAGTGAAAAACTAAGCGCTAGAAACTCTAACGTTGGTGATACTTTCACAGCTAAAACAACTGAAGATGTAACAATCAGCGGAACTTGCTTCCCTGCTGGTTCTACAATCAAAGGTGTTGTTTCCGGTGTAGCAAGACCTGGCGTTAAAAATCCTGGTTTCCTTGAAGTATCATTCAAAGAAATCAAGAATGGCGACTTAAAAGCTGAATTACCATCTTCTGCAGTTGCTGCAAACGTAGATGTAGTTAAGAATCCTAATATTCTTTCAAGAGTTTTAGGTTCTCCTGTATCTTATGTAGGCAGAACAGCTGGCGTTGCAGGCAGATCTGTTTCTACAACAGCTGAAATCGTTGCTAACGGTACTGAAGAAATAGTTGACAACTTATCTGATGCATTATCAGATACAGCATCTCTTCACCCGTTAAAAGGTCTTAAGAGCGTTGGCAGCGGTGTTATTGCTGTAGGTAAAGGTGTTTATAACATCTCTAAAACAGCTGTTAGCGGCGTATTTGGTATTGGCTATGAGTTAGTTGATGAAGTTAAGTACATTATCGTACCTAGCACAACTAATGATTCAGCATTAAATCCTGATGAAGAATTAACTATTCTTTTCTAATAGTTAAATCAGATTTAGTATAGACATTTAGTGTTCCCGATGAGAGTTCTCATCGGGAACATTTTATTTATTAATTTAACTCAATGTATATTGAGTTAAATTGAAGAATTTGTTTTTTTTGTTAACTTCATTTTCTTCTTCTCTTTATTTGCGAGGCAA
>CADCNZ010000211.1 GCA_902802935.1 uncultured bacterium
AATTTGAGCGTGAATTATACAAAAACCCAAATCAAAATCCAAAAGAATTGTGGAGCAGATTAACAGAAAAATATATGAACAGAAAGGAAGAACCGTCAAACGAATGGGCAACTATTCCTCATTATCTTTCTCATCCTGCATATTACCAAAACTATTTTCGCGCTACTTTAATGAAAGCCCAAATATATAATCATTTAAAATCTGTTCTTGGAAATATTACCGAAAATAAAAATACGGCAGAATATATGGACAAAAATATTTTTTCAATAGGTGCATCTATTGATGAATATGAACTCATCAAAAAACTTACCGGCAAAGAATTCTCTGCACAAGATTTTATAAACAATTTGTAAAAATTATTTACTTGGAGATAATACAGAAATTACTGCATGATTTAAATCAAGGTATTCATCTGCAGCATTCATCAAGTCTGTTTCTGTCAAACTTTCGCATATAGGAATATACTGTTCTGCAAGAGCCAAATCATCGCAAACTGTCATATAGTAACCTATTGTTTCACCTATATCGGAGACTGTCTCAACATCACATGCAAAACGTGATTTTAATTTTTTACGAGCTTTGTTTAATTCACGCTCTGTTACTCCGTTTTTAAGATTTTCTATTTCATTTTTTATAAGCTCAATTGCTTTTTCCTTAAATTCAGGATTAAAATTTGCTTGAACAAAGAAATTACAACCGTCGCGGAATGAATAATTCTCTGCGTCAATCATATTAAAAATCTGTTCTTCCTGATTTTCAATAAGATTGGTATATAATCTTGAACTTGTGCCTTCACCAAGAATTACAGCCAGCATTTCAAGTGCAATAAGATTTTTTAAATCGCGAGCCAAAGGCCCTAAAAAACCGAACATAAGAAATGAAGAATTAATATTTGCTTCATTCTCTACATATACTTGATTATGAACCGGTTCATCAGGCTTTATGTTTCGTTCCGGAGGCTCAGGCCTTTCTCCCCAATGAAATTCATTTACAACTTTATTTAGAATTTTTTCGGAATCAAAATCACCCACCACAATTGTTGTAACATTCTTTGGAGAATAAAATTTTCTGTAATAATCCATAATCTCAGCTTGCGGAACTTGCGATATTATCTCAGGAGTCCCTATTACATCTCGCTTGTACGGATGTGATGTGTACATTGCGTTATTCGTAGCATTATATACCTTTGTCCAAGGCTGGTCCTTGCGCATACGAATTTCTTCTATAACAACGTGGCGTTCACGTTTGTCTGTTACTGTTTTATCGTTAATATCAAAAGGGGCGCCCATTTCATAATCGGGAATAACCGGATCTGTCATCATATCTGCATGAAGTTCTATTGCAAGATTAAAGTTTTCATCATTCTCGCCTTTTGGCAGTGTCACATAATAGAACGTATAATCCTTCCACGTTGCGGCATTTACAATTGCACCTCTTGCTTCCAAAATATGGTCAAACTCACCTGCTTTATGTTTATGAGTTCCTTTAAACATAAGGTGCTCCAAAAAATGAGAAATTCCGTTGTTTTTGTCATTTTCGTTTATAGAGCCTGTTTTAACCCATGATGACACATTGATCATACCGCCTTCTTTGTGAGCTAAAACTATTTTATGTCCGTTATCTTGTTCATATATTTCAACTTGTCTGGTTAGAAATGGATATTTTACCAATGTTTTTTTCATAATTACCTCTTTTGCAATATTATAGTCCAAAACATAGACCATTGTAAATGTTTGTAAAGTTTTAATATTTTTTATGCTAAAATAATTGTATTAACAAATAAGGGGATATGATATGAGCAAGTTTTGGAAGATATTCGGTTTTAGTATTCTTGGAGTTTTCGCGGCAATTTATTTTTGCTTTTTGTTTGTTTTGCCAAATGTGATTGATCTGAATCAATACAAACCCTTGGTTCAAGATTTGGCAAAAGAACAAGCTAAATTGAATGTTGATTTTGAAAATGCAAAAGTTATTACCACACCATTTTTGGGTGCCGGTGTTGAAATCGATAATATTTCAGTAAAGCTTCCGGATGATTCACTTCTTTTTTCTGCCGATAGTATCAAAACAAGAATTGCTCTACCCAGCATTTTTCTTTTAACAGCAAAAGTATCCTGTTTTGAGGTGGAAAAACCGTTTATTAATTTAGAAATTGCTCAAGATAATGTTGACTATAAAGTAATAAAACTTGTAGAAAATATTCTAAACGAACAAAAAGAAAAAACTTTAGGTGAAGAAGTTGAAGAAGAAAACCGCTGGTTTAATCCTGCTTGGATAAGAATTAAAGTTCCTTGCATAAAGCTTAATAATTACAAAGTACTAATAACAGATTTAAATTCAAAACATTATCTTGATTTACATGGTGATGAGCTAAAAGCAGCTTATCTAAATCGAAAAGTTGCTAAGCTAAAAACTTATGCCGAATTATTTAGTGATGAAAACAGAAATCTCACTGCAAATATTGATATAAATACATTCATCCCTGAATCTGAACCAAAACTTGATGCAGAAGATGATCCGGCAGAAAGAATTGACGTTCCGTTTGTTAATCCTGTTTCTACATATAGAAACTACGATTTGAAAGCTAATATTGATACAAAACTTCGTATAAGAAATCATAATGGAGATTTAACATCTTTCGGACATTTAAACTTTGACAACATATCTCTCAAAGTTTCTCAACTCAAACTGCCTGAAAGCTATATTCATATCAAAACATTCGGACATACACTCGATATGGATACAAATATTTATCCGGCACAAGGACAAAATATTCAGCTGCTCGGAAAAATTAACTATAGTAATCATCCTAAAATGGATATGCATATTAAAACCGCAGAAATTAAATTTAACGATATGTTGATTTTGGGGAAAGCATTTCTGGATTCTCTCAGAATTAAAAATGAACTAAGCCAATTTAAAGCTAACGGTTCTTTAATCTCAGATTGCTATATTAAAACCAATTTTAAAAAACTAAAATCTAACGGTCTGATAAAAATTCAAAACGGCGGTCTTGCTATAAGAAATCTCGGACAGGTTATTTCAAAAGCAAATATAAATATATTATTGGATGATAACTTGTTAAACATTCAAGATTCCAGTTTGTTTGTTAATAATTCTGCTGTAAAAATTGATGGCAGTATTGATAAAAAATCAATTGCAGATATAAGTATTAAAACGAATAAACTTCCGCTGCCTTTGTTATTTAATGCTTTTGCCCCAAAAGATTTGAGAAATTCTTTCAATTTCCAATCCGGAGATGCAACCCTTGATTTGAATATAAAAGGAAAATTAAAAGAAGCTGTTGCATCAGCACAATTTGGACTTGATAATTTAAACTTTGGAGACAAAAAAAATAATTTTGTTTTGAAAAACCAAAAGTTGGACGGAAGCTTCTCTTGCAATAAAAAATCTCTTAATGGAAATATAAATAACTCAAATTTCGTTTTCTCTTTACCAAAAACCAATTCGATGTTATCAATTCCTAATTTAGAGATAAGCGTTGCCGATAAAAATATTGCTATAAAAGAAAATAAAATTCTTTTCAACAATAAATCCGTATTGACTTATTCAGGCGAAATCACCAACTATGAAAAACTTAATAACATTAATTTTAACGTTAACGGTAATATTGATACAAATGATTTGATAAAACTAATTGGTCAAAACTTAAAACCTTTTATACATTCACAAGGTTCTATTCCCGTTAAATTAACATTTAGTGGTAACAAAACAAAACAAACATTAAATACTCAAGCAATTGCTGATAAAAATAACTTTATTACTCCTGTTGATTTTACAGAACTCGGAAATAAAACAACTTCGCTTCAAGCCGTTGTTGACTTTAAACCAAACAGAATAAAGATTAAAAAAACCGGACTATTTATTCGAACTGTAACAACAGACGAAAAAGGAAATGAAATTATTAATCTTGATACTGTGGCAGATATTGACGGAACTATTGCAGGAAATCGTATTAACTTAATCAAAATTACAAGACCAAATATTTTAACCGGTAAATTCCACGTATTTCCTAAATCAAGCTTTATCATGGATAAGGCAAGGTTATTTGTGTTCGGGCAGACTTCAAGCCCTATTATAAGAGGAACTCATAATTTACGCGATATTTCTATACCTGAATTACTGACTACGGTTGAGAGCGCTTCTTTGTTCTGCCGCGGACGTGAAGTCGATTTTAGCGCAGTAAATGTAAAGCTAAACGGTTCTGACATTACCGCTAAAGGAACACTTGACTTGAATCCGGCAGAAGTTGTTAATATCTCCGGTTTGGACGTAACATCTAAGTATATAAACCTTGAAAAACTTATGAGAGTTGCAGACCTTGCAAACAAATACGTCCCTTCCGGCAGCGCAAACTCCGCACAGTCACAATCTTCGGATATTCCTATCGCTGTAAATAGCGGTTCTATTAACATGGGCAGAATTGTAACCGGTAATATCAATGTCATAAACACAACTGCGAGAATGACTTTGCTGCATAATATTCTTGCATTAAGAAACTTGAGAACAAACATTTTTAATGGCAATGTGAACGGAAATATTGATGTTGACCTTGTAAAAACTCTTGTAAAAGTTGATTTGAATGGCTCAAACATTAATGTGGCAAAAGCAATGCTTGATGCTGCAGGCATGAAGGATATGCTTTCAGGAACCGCTGAATTTAAAGCAGAACTTGATATTAACGGTGCTGCAAAAACTGTTGAAGAACAAATGAAAGGTATTTCAGGGAATGTAGATTTTCACGTAATTAACGGTCAATTCGGACCTTTTGGTAAAATTGAAAATCTTATAATTGCTGAAAATATTAGAGAATCACAATTCTTCCAAACCGCACTCGGAGGAATTATTAACTCTTTAACTTCAATTGATACGACACATTTTTCCGAACTTAACGGACATATTATTTTTGATGAAGGTGTTTGTCATCTTGACCCGATAACATCACTTGGAAATGCTTTAACTCTACATGTCTTCGGCGATTTTGACCTAGTTAGAAATTACGCAGATATGAAAGTTCGAGCAAAAATGTCTTCTATAATTTCAAAAGTTCTTGGACCTCTGAACGCAATTAATCCGATAAACATCATGAATAGTGCCGCAAGCTTAAATGTTGTTACAGCAAAGGCATTTTCACTATTCTGTGAAGTTGTTCCTGCAGAAGAACTGGCAACACTGCCACGTTTTGAAAATGATTATGTAGATAGCGGTGCAGCTAAATTCCAGCTTAAGGTAAGGGGTGATGCAGCAAAACCGTTAACGCTTGTAAAATCGTTTAAGTGGCTTTCTTCAAAAACAGAGTATGATGAAGCTGTAGAATTTGTAAATTCACTGCCAGAAGAAATTGAAGGCTCCACAGCAACAAATATCGAAGAAGCTATTGCAGAAGCCAAAGCACTTGAAGCTGAAAAGAAAACTGTTAAATACAAGCTTAAACATATTTTTTCTAAATCAAAATAAAAATAATACTATATAAATATTAAGAAATGTAACACATGTTAAATTCTAGGGTTTTGAACTTGTATAACATGATATATAATGAGTATGTATAAGTATATTAATTAAGAGATATAACATGAGCATTGAAGCTGTCGGCGGATACTCTCCGGATATTGTGTACGGTAATCTCACATATCCGTTTACTCCCAAAAATATAACTATAAATGCACACACACCACTTGACTCTGACAAAAACTCAGAGGCTAAAGCGGTTACTTATAATGATTTTCGCCGTAATTCAAAATTAAAAACAAAACTTTATAATCATAAGGAAGATGATTATACAATAGGTATAAAATTTTCTTCATCTAACGACGACGAAAGTACTAAAGAAGTTGATTTAAGTTCTTCCGTAAACGGTTTTTCCGCATCAAAATACTCGGCAAAAGATATTGTAGGCGGTGCTATCAAGCGAGGATACTCTGCTCAGCAAGCTGCGGTTATTTACAAAGCACAAAAAGCTTATTCTACAAGTGCCGGAGTTACGAAAGACCCTATTAAAGCTCTTTCTTCACGTTCTTATTCTGTATCTTAGTTTTCTATAATCAAGTTCATGAACTCAATATCATCATAATCTACATATGATGTTTGCATTAAATTACGTCCTGTCTTTATCGTAATCTCATTTATGCGGTTTTTCTTTATTAAACTTGGCGGAAGCTTTATTTTTTGTCCATCACCATTTATTTGTATTTCAGCTATTTTATTACCGTTAAAATAAACTTCAGGCGGGGATGAGTATGCATTAGGGTTCATATTTTGCCCCATTGTCCGAGCCATTAAGGTATCTATACCTATGATTGAGCCTATGACAAGATACGCAGGCTTATGAATATTAATATTTCTAAGCATAAATTTTTGTGTGTAAAACGGCCCTGCTGATTCTCCTTGAAACTCTCCTGCATTAGCCGAAAGTCTTGAATAACTATTATCTCCCAAATGATGCATATTAGTATCTATAGAAATATCTGCACCGTTTGATTTTTCTATTCCTATCACGATAGGAGATGACATATTTTTTTCATTTATTGTCATTGTAAAAGGCTTATAATGGTCTTTTTTTACAGACATTATACTCGTACCGTCAATAGAAGTATCTAGTTCGAAATATCCGTATTTATCAGTTTTTGTCCTGTACCCTTCTTTTGGTAACGATACTTGAGCACCGCTAATTCCCTTTCCTGTTTCTTTATCCACAATTCTACTGGATGTTGCTGTACCGCGTTCTGAAACTCCGCCTTGAATAGTATCCCCGTATGCTGAAACAGAAATTAATATAACCAATATAAGACTAAATATTTTCTTCATATAAATATTATTCAAGAATCTTATGATAAAGAAATTAGCCTGTTGTATACTGCAAAATAGACAAAAGGACAATTATAAAAGCCTGCTCGCTCGCGCCGAACCGACAATTGGTGGTTCTCTACATTAACCATCGGCAAATAAAAAAGACTTGCAGTTTCTACTACAAGCCAATTTGTTCTTTTCTTTTTTGCCTACTTTTTTTTAGCAAAGAAAAAAGT
>CADCNZ010000212.1 GCA_902802935.1 uncultured bacterium
GAAGGTCTTAAGTGCGGAACCGGTACGCACGCAGCAGGCGTTATAATTTCTCATGCACCATTAGATACAATACTTCCGGTACAGCCTTCAAAAGATGGCATTGTTCAAACCGGCTACCCAAAACACGAGGCTACAGAGGTTCTTGATCTGTTAAAAATGGACTTTTTGGGATTAAGAAACCTTACAATGATAACGAAAACTGTTAAAATGGTTAAAAAATACAGAGGTATTGAACTGGATATAAACCACATTCCTCTTGATGATAAACCTACATACGACATGCTCACAAAAGGTGAAACAGTTGGTGTTTTTCAGCTTGAGTCTCAAGGAATGATAAACTTGGTAAAAAGACTTAAGCCTGACGTATTTGAAGATTTAGGCGCACTTGTTGCTCTTTTCCGTCCCGGACCGCTTGGTTCCGGAATGGTAGATGACTTTGTAGCCAGAAAACATGGTTTGCAAAAAATCACTTATGCACATCCGCTTCTTGAACCCGTTCTTAAGGATACATACGGAACAATAGTTTATCAAGAACAAATTATGCAAGTATTCCAAGTTCTTGCCGATTATTCACTTGGTCAAGCTGACCAAGTCAGACGTATGATGGGGAAAAAAGACCTTAAAACGATGGAAGAGCAAAGAGGCAAATTTATTGAAGCATCTGCTAAACATGATATGAAAAAAGAAGATGCAGAAAAATTATTTGACCAGATACTTGCATTTGCATCATATTGCTTTAACAGGTCTCACTCTGCTGCGTACGCTTTTGTTGCTTACCAAACAGCATACTTAAAATGCCATTATCCTGTCGAATATTTGTCTGCACTTTTGTCAAGTGTTTCCGATAACAAAGACCAAACTCAATTATATATTGAAGAAGCACAAAAATTTGGCATAAAAGTTCTGCCGCCTGATATTAATAAATCTTATCTGGAATATACTCCTGACGGAGAAAATATAAGATTTGGTCTGGCAGCTATTAAACAAGTTGGTGAATCTGTTGTTGAAGGTATCATCAAAGAACGTGAAGAAAATGGAGAGTTTAAAAACATATTTGATTTTTGCAAACGTGTGGATGCAAAATTCGTTAACAAAAAATCCCTTGAAGGACTTATTAAAGCAGGAGCTTTTTCTAATATTGAAAATAGCCGGAAGCAATTATTTAATAATATCGAACACATCCTTGATGTAACATCAAAAGAGGCAAAAGATAAGGCAATGGGACAAGTAAACCTTTTTGCTGCTTTAGGCGGGGAAGATGATTTTGCCAGTGCCCAATATCAACTTTTAGGCAGCTCAGAAGAATTTTCTGATAAAGAAATTCAAAGTTTTGAAAAAGAATTTTTGGGATTTTATGTAACTTCACACCCATTATTTTCACTCAGAGATAAAATGCAATATCTTATGACACATAGAATTTCTGAACTAAAAGATTGTAAAGAAGAAGAACTCGTAACAATTTGCGGACTGATTACTGCAACCAGACAAATACCTACTAAGAAAGACCCCAGCAAGTTTCTAAGGTTTGTAACAGTTGAAGATTTATCAGGAAAAGTTGATTGTGTCTGTTTCCATAAAAAATTAATGGAACTGCAAGATATACTCGAAACTGATAATAAAATTGTAATTACAGGTAAAGTTCAACATAGAGGAGAAGAACAAATAAGCCTTCTAATAGATTCAGCAAAAACTGTTGATAACGCTAATATAGTAACTGTAAATCTAAAAAAGGAAGTAAAATACGAGGAATTATGCGGTATAAAAAATGTACTGGCAAAGCATCATGGCGATGATCCTGTAATGTTTAAACTTACAGATATTGACGGACATCAGGCAAAAATATTAACATCGCCTTTATTTTGGGTGAACTCTACAAACGAACTTGTTAGAAATATGGAAAATCTTTTCAATGAGCAGGTAGAAGTTTCAATTCAATCTCTTGACTCTAAAATAGAAGTATAAAAAAACGACGCCGGCATGAATGCCGGCGTCGTCAATTATTAATACTATAACTTTTATTTTTATCCTAAACCGAACTTCGGTGCTGAGTCTTTTACTGCTTCGCCCAACTCGGATTCGATTGCTTGTAAACGTTGTTTTGCAGATTCTAAGAGTACCTGACAAGAATTTGCTTCGAGATCCCATTCTGTTTCTTGTTCTTGGAGCGGTAAGAGTGCTGCATCTTGTTCTGCTTCCAACTGTGCTTCTTGTGCTTCCAACCAGATTGAGATGTTGTTTTGGTACTGAGCCGACATCTGTTGAACATTTGCTCTTTGCATTTGTTCCATCATTGAAATTTGGTTGATACCGGCATTTAATGTACCTACTTGATCGTTTGTCCAGTAATTTGTACCATCTGTCCAAGGTCTTTCCTTGTCTAATATCTGTTTGCCGGAATTTTCCGGATCGTCTACATAGTTTTGTTTTAATGTACCATTTTGTTTTGCTTGTAATAATTGTTCAGGTGTACCATAACCTGAGCCAAATATTAAGTTACCATTATTATCACCTGAAGTATATTTTGCATCAACTGCTTCTTTTGCCCATTGCTGCATACCTTTCATTGTAAATAGTGATAAGCCGCCAGCAGCTGCATAAGCCATCGGGTTGAGACCGTTGGTCCCCAATCCTGACATGTTTTGTGCCCAAACATTGAATTGGCTCTGCATCATTTGAGCCATTTTTTGAAGTTTTGACTCGCGTTTAGAATACATCTTCTGAACGCGTTCAATATTCTTCGTAATCCTATCCTTGCGACTAGACGCTTGGAGTTGGCGCAAGCGTAATTTGTTTACTCTGCGCTGAAGCCTCAATTTTTCGTGTAATAACATTAGGAATGCCATTTTTTGTGCCTAGTCTCCGTAGTTTTTTATACTCTTATATATATAAAGTATTTGAAAACCCATGAATTTCACATGTTTCGGATAATTGTTACAAAACTTTACAAACTATAATTCTTAAATATTTTACAATATTTTACAAATATTTATTTTATTGAGATAATATCAATATCATGGATATATGAGGTAACAATTCTGAAATACAAAAATTTACCAATAGAACAATTAAAAATTTCACTTGATAGGTTAACCAGATTTAAAAACACTAAAGAAAAATACCTGCGGGTTTTTGAAGAACTTATCATTTCTTCAATCACAGAACCAATGTATAGCAAGTCAGATTTAAAAAGTATGCCGACAGACCAACTCGCGAGTTTAGCATCTGAAATATTTAATAATTCTCTATATAAAATATTACCTGCGAATAATTTAAATTCTTTTAATATAAATAATATTATTAAATTCTATGAAAATTCAATTTTCAATAATGATGAAGATACTATAAATTTACTAAATAACAGTATTGATTATGATAATGCAATATCTATTATAAAGGATGATGATGTAATTAATCTTAGATGGCTGAAATCACTTAAAGAAAGTAACAGCCTTTTAGAAAACAGACGGAAATTTTTATTAAAATACCCTATAGAAAAGGTTCTTATAGTTGAAGGAATAACAGAAGAAATTCTACTTCCTGTTTTTTCACAATTTATGGGGTATGACTTTTATGGCGAAGGTGTACAGATAATACCGGCAGGAGGGAAAAATCAAGTAGTAAAACTATATTACAAACTCGCAGAAGAACTTAAAATACCAATATTTTTACTTCTTGATAAAGATGCAGAAGAAAACATTGCTCAAATTAAACCAAGATTAAGAAATATTGATAAAATTCATCTTGTATCTTGCGGTGAATTTGAAGATTTACTACCTAAAAGTTTAATAGTTAAAACATTTAATAATGAATTCAAAAATTTTACCTCTATATCAGAAAATGAATTTAAAAAAGATTTGCCAACTGCAAAAATCCTTGAAGAACTATATAAAACAATTGGATTACACGAATTTAAAAAAGCAGATTTTGCAAAAGCAGTAAAAACTAATATATACCTTGAAAGTGATATATCTGAAGAAATAAAGGATATAATATCAGAAATTAAGAAAATAAATCTTGACACATAGATATGTTCTTGATAACATAATCCTTGTGGTTACACAATAAGCCGAAGTATTTTAGGTTTAATGAAAATTTTATAAAATTTGCGCTTGTAGCTCAGCAGGTAGAGCACTCCCCGTTTAAGGGATAGGTCGCGCGTTCGAATCGCGCCAAGCGCATTTTTTTTCGTCTTTCTCTGCTGAGCTGCTCAGCAGGTAGAGCTTCTCCATTTGCTTTTATTATTATTCTTTTTTATATTAAATTTACTCGCAGAACGTGACATTTAGTCACTTTTTGCGGCACGCAAACGGAGGCCTTCCTTTTAAGGGATAGGTCGCGCGTTCGAATCGCGCCAAGCGCATTTTTTTTCGTCTTTAAACACCCTTGATGCTCACAAAATGCTCACAACTTTTTATACTGTTAAAGACATTTTTATTAATGTTTTTCTATTAATTATTTTATTGTATAATCTTTCTGTAAAACTAATATTTAGGCAAATTTTATGAAGAGAAAAATAAGTATACTCGGTTCTACAGGTTCTATAGGAAGACAAGCTCTTGAAGTAATTGAAAAATTAAACGATAAATTTGAAATAATTGCTTTAACCGGTGGTCGTAATATAACATTATTAAATGAACAAATAAAGAAATTTAAACCTAAATATGCTTATGCAGAAAATCCCAAAGATATTGAAGGTGCTAAATATGCTACACTAGAGGATATATGTTCGAACACTGAAAACGACATCATTCTTGTAGCAGTTTCCGGTAAAATAGGACTTAAGCCTACATTAACAGCAATTAACAACGGCATAGATATTGCTCTTGCAAACAAAGAAACTCTTGTAATGGCAGGCGAAATTGTTATGCCCTTAGCAAAAACTAAGGGTGTTAAAATCATACCTGTTGATAGTGAACATTGTGCAATTCACCAGTGTATAAAAGACATTACAATGGTAGACAGACTTATCATTACCGCTTCAGGAGGTCCATTTTTAAGGAAGTCTATAGAAGATATGAAAAATGCCACTGTCGAGCAAGCTTTAGCACATCCCCGCTGGAACATGGGTAAAAAAATCACCGTAGACAGTGCTACGCTAATGAATAAAGGGCTTGAAGTTATTGAAGCCCACCATTTATTCGGAATGGATTATGATAGAATTAATGTTGTTGTACACCCTCAAAGCATTGTACACTCAGCCATTGAATATATTGACGGAAGTGTTATTGCACAACTCGGGTTACCAAGTATGCACATTCCTATTCAATATGCCATTACTTATCCTGAAAGATTTGAAGGTATAAAATCTCGTAGTTTTAGTTTCTCAGAAATTGCCAGATTGGATTTTGAGGAGCCCGACTGGGATAAATTTAAAGCTCTTAGAATTGCTTATGACGCAGGAAAAATAGGCGGTTCTGCAACTGTCTGTTTGAATGCAGCAAATGAAGAAGCTGTGTACGCATTCTTGGAAGGAAGAATCAAATTGTTTGATATTATTAATATTGTGGAAGATACTATGGCTAACCATAAAGTTATAAAAAATCCTTCTATTGAAGAAATCTTTGATATTGACAACGAAATTCGCATCAAAACTAAAGAAAAATTTATTTCTAAAGTTTAACTCATTATTAATTAAGGTTTTAACGAA
>CADCNZ010000213.1 GCA_902802935.1 uncultured bacterium
CGGCAGAATAACATTTAATCCTTCAAGCAACAGTTATATTACTGGCATGAGTAACTATTTGAGAAGCAAGTTCAAACTTGGCGACAATAACTGGTATAACATTACCACTGGAGCTGAGTCATCTATGACCTCAGGCGAACTTGGCGCTATTCAAAGCGTCCAAATGACAACAGCAACCAAGCTTGCTGATATAGGTATCACAGGTGAGCAATCCATAACCGTAACTCACGAAGGAACTCTAAGCACAATAAGCTTTAACACAACGACAAATCCTTGGTACTCGGTTGATGACTTGCTCACAACCCTTGCCGGATACGGAATCTCAGGCTCAGTTCAAGACGGAAAATTAACCATTGCAGGCTCAAATGATAACTATATCGTTAATATGAGCAATTTATTGAAGCAAAAACTGAAAATAACAGATTCAACATATGAAACCCAAGAAGAAACAATCGGACACGACCTTATTAGTAATCCGCTTACTAAAGGCAGTGTTACTGCTACAATGACAAGCGCAACCACATTACAAGAGCTGGGGCTTACCCAAGGAAGAACTCTCGGCATAGCTACTACAGCAGGCTCTATTACATTAAGTACTACGTCAACAGTCGGCGATATTATTGAAGCTTTGGCTAGTCGTGGTATAGCATCAAATATTCAGGACGGGCTGTTATCTATTGACGGCGGAGGTGCAAACTACGTAAGATCAATAGAACCTGAACTTGCAAGCGCACTCCATATAACAAGCGGCGGAAATGGCTACTCATACCAAACAGCAACCGAATCGTATACAATAAACAGAGCATCGACTTCTCAATGCTCTGATACTGTTACACTTGCGGCTGATTCGGCAACAACGCTTTCTGAAATGTATAAACAATTCTATGGTCAAAACTACTATTCAATAGAATCATCTATAACTGTAAGAGATAACGAACAAACATATACAATAATCATTCAAGCTGACGAAAACTTGGGAGATATGTATACAAAGCTTGCCGCACACGGAATACGAGTCGAAGAAGCAGATTATAATGACGGGAAATATCGTATGACCTTCTATGGTTCTGACCACAGTTTTATAACCGGAATGTCAGACAATTTGAAAGCATTATTCGGAAATCCTGCACTGGATAATTATACAACTACAACTACAACAGCTTATACAAACCCGACATCAGGTACAAAAACACTTGCTCACACTATGACAACTTCGTCTACAATGGCTGATTTGGGCTTGACGGGAACTACATACATTACTGTTAACAATAACGGTACGGATTATACAGTTAATGTTACAACCGACGATACTGTAGATGATATTCTTACTACCCTTGCAGGATTAGGAATCTCCGGCTCTGTTTCAGATGGTAAATTGACCTTGCAAGGAAGCGCAGACGGATACATTAAGGGTATGACCGATACTCTTGCCCAAAAATTAAAAATCTCTTCAGGAGCTTCGTATAGTACACAAGAAATTGTAACCTCCGGAAACACAACATCAGGAATTCTTGAAAGAAATGCGAATGTTGACTTAAACTTGAATTCTACTTTTGAAAAACTCGGGATGGCAACAGCAGGGTATATAAGCGTTATCCAAAACGGAACAGAATACACTCTTAGCATCGGAGTTGACCAAACAGTATCAGATATGTTCACTCAACTTGCATCCTTCGGAATTAACGGCTCAATTAATGAAGGAATGGTAACACTTACAGGTACGGATAGCGGTTTTATCAAAAATATGTCCGACAACTTAAAAGCTGCTTTGGGACTTGAAGTCGGAGAAAATAAAACATACAGAACATCTCCTGTTACAACCTACGAAAACCAAGTTTCAAATACCAGAACAAATACTGTCACTCAAAACATGACAACCACAAGCACAATGAAAGATTTGGGCTTGAATTCAACTACATCAATAGTTGTAAACAATAACGGAACAGACTATACTGTTGCAGTTACTACAGACAAAACCGTTGATGACATTTTAACAACCCTTGCAGGTTTAGGCATTTCTGGCTCTGTCTCTAATGACGGTAAACTCACATTAACAGGAACTTCTGACAGCTATATCAAGAGTATGACAAATACCCTTGCAAATACCTTGAAGGTCCAAATAGGTTCAGGAAAAACATATAATTCACAAGAAATTACAACATACGGGAATACAGTTTCTTCTCATCAAGACAGAGAAATCTCTCACAACCTGAATACTTCTGCTAAATTCAGCGAACTAGGCATGAATTCGGCAGGTACAATTACGGTTGTCGAAAACGGAACCGAACACACAATTAATGTAAACACGGCAAACACCGTCGACGACATCATATCAACTCTTGCAGGTTTCGGTATTGCAGGCTCAGTTTCTAATGACGGAAGAATAACCTTCACCGGCGATAACAACAGCTACATTAAAGGAATTTCCAATAACGTTAAAACAGCTCTGAAACTTGATTCCGGAAGCGGTAAAACATATAACACGCATAATACTTATACAAATACCGTTTCCGAAAAACAAGACAGAGATGCAACATTTACACTAAATTCAAGTTCTACTATGTCAGATTTGGGTCTGAATTCGCCAACATACATTACCGTAAACAAAGACGGAACAGATTACACTGTTACAGTTACTCAAGATAAAACCGTCGATGACATAATTTCAACTCTCGCCGGACTTGGTATATCAGGCGCAGTCACAGCAGGTAAATTGTCTCTTACAGGCACTGATAATGCCTACATAAAAGAAATGACTACAGAACTCGCAAACGCCCTTAAGATTCAAGTCGGAAACAATAAAACTTATTCAAGCGAAGAAGTTACCACATCAGGTAATACAATCTCTAACCATAAGCAAAGAACAATTACAAGCAGTGTGACAACAGCTACTACTCTTGAACAACTTGGATTGGCACAGTCAGGCGGCGTTATAACAGTTAATTATCAGGGCAGCAACAGAGTAATTGCAGTTACTCCAAACCAAACCGTCGACGATTTATTAACAACTCTTGCAGGTGTCGGAATCCAAGGTTCTGTTCAAAACGGCAGAATTACACTCACAGGAGGAAATGACGCATTTATCTCCGGCATTTCCGACGCAGTTAAAAATGTTATAAAAATTGAAGCCGGAAACGGTAAAACTCATTCATCATCAACAAAAACAACATATGAAAATACTGTTTCCGATGATCAGCACAGAGATATTACTTATAATATCAATTCAGATTCATTATTATCAAGGCTCGGACTTAATAATAATGCAACCGTAACTGTAGTGACAAGCGGAACTGAGCACATTGTGACAGTCAGACCGGATATGACTATTGATGACATGTTCACAACTCTCGCAGGATACGGAATTTCAGGCTCTGTTCAGAACGGACAGGTAACGTTTGCCGCTGATAACAACCACTATATTAAAGATATGACTGCTGAACTAAAAACAGCACTAAGAGTTCAAGCAGGTCAAGGTAACTCTTGGACAACAATGGATTCTCCCACATGGGTTAACACAGACTCAAATGACCTAACAATGGAGAAAAATAATCTAAAATTAACAGGAGATACACTGCTTTCTTCTATTTCAGGCTGGAATAACGGAAACGGCAAATTGGCAGTTCATCAGACAAACGGCCATATGACAACAATTAGTATTGATCAAACTAAAACTCTTGACCAGTTCTTTAACCAAATTTCAGAATACGGTCTTGTAGGTTCTGTTGATTCCGACGGCAAAGTCACTATTACAGGCGTCGGAGATGTTTATTTGCAAAATGTTACAAGCGGTTCAAATATTCTAACAGCACTAAAACTTTCTGATATAAATTCAAATATCAGAACATTAACAACAAACAGCACTTCTGACGAATTGCAGCATACTGTAACTGTTGCAGCAACAGGAACTACTCAATTACAAGATGTCATTAACGAATCAGGACTTCACATCACATTTGACGGCTCAAATAATGCAAAAATAGTTCTGCAAACAACATCTGATGCAGGAAATTCAAATGTGACATTATCATTTAACAAAACAGATTCTATATACGACGTTATTGACAGACTTGCAGAAAACAGTATTAACGCAACTGTAGATGCCCTTGGCAACTTTAGCATAAATTCTTCTACTCTGACTGACTTTGATATATCAGGAACTCTTGGTACATTCCTGATGGGCAACTACTCTAAAGATTTTGGTACGGATACAACTTATAACGTTACTACAAATCTCGTTAAAGAAACCGTATTTAATATGGATGACTCAACTGAACTGTCTAATTTCGGTATAACTAACGGTAATATATTAATTACTCAAGACGGAGTTCAATATACTGTTAACATCGACACAACCGCCATCCAAACGGTCGGTGATTTTAGAAATCTGCTTTCTCAATACGGATTCACTACACAAATAGATAACAACGGCAGACTTGCTATTACAGGTATCGGAAACAGCAGGCTTGATTCGATTGGCGGCGGTTCAAATATTCTTGATAAATTTGGAATTGCAACAGGCTGGAGCAGAGGTGAAATCACCCAAACCAGTGATGTTTTAACAGATATCGAAGTACATAACGAAAAATCATCTTTAGATAGAAAACTGTCTGAACTTACTGATTCTACAGGTACTAATCTTGGTATTACAAGCGGCAGCATTTATGTTTACCAGAACGGAACAAGAAGTACTTTTGAAATCAATAATGATGAAACCATAGGAACTTTAGCCGCAAGACTTTCTCAATACGGAATCAGTGCCGGCTTGTCTTCTGAAGGAAGATTATACTTTGACGGAAACAACGATAGTTACTTAACTACAGATGGAATTTATTCGGGTAATGCATCTAACATTTTGGATAGATTGAATGTCGAAGGCGGTTGGTCTACCAGATATGATTCCACAAGCAATAACCTTGAATATACGAAACAATCTAATCAAACATCTTTGCGTTCAACAAGATTAAAAGATTTACAGGATTCTGACGGAAACAACTTAGGAATTACAAACGGTACATACTATGTATACGAAGACGGCGTAAGAAATACAGAAACAATTACTGAAGATATGACTGTTAATGATTTAATGGCATCTATGGCAACATATGGCTTGATTGCTGATATTGCGGAAGATGGTTCAATCTCTGTAAGCGGTCACAAAAATTCATTTATGATGACTTCTTCATTAATGGGGGCAAATTCGAATATTGTCGAAGCTCTGTTTAATTCAGAATGGGATTTCACAAATGTATATACTTCTAACGGACTTACAGCTCCCGAAGATGTAGTTCAAGCTATAACAAGAGATACTCATTTGTCTGTTCTGACATCAGATACAGAATCATATATTCCTGGCAATATCACAGTTATTAAAGACGGTGTTCAATCTAACATTTCGCTTACTACAAATGATACAGTCGGTACACTGATGGATGAACTTGCTCTATACGGCTTTGAATCAGTCATAAATGATAACGGGCAATTGATTCTTAAAAATACAGGCGACAGCAAGCTTATGAACTATTCAGGCGAAGGAGCCGCTTCTAACGCTCTTGAACTTTTAGGAATTGATCTTAATAGCTGGGTAAATACAAATACATATGATAGTTCAGTGCTTACTACAAGCACAACAACAACTGTTGCAGCAACACGTGATACCGCGCTATCTGAGCTTGGCATTTGGGAAAACGGCGACCAAATTACAGGTGAATATAATATTTATAACAACGGGGTAAAATTCACTGCAATGATTTCATCTGATGAAACCATAGGCTCATTGATAGAAACTCTCAAAAGTTTTGGATTAGAAGCAAGCCTTGTTGAAAACGAAGATGGTTCTGCATCTACAATTAAAGTTAACGGCAGGGGAAATTCTTACATTGCTAAATCTGCAAGCGTTAATAAGTCTGATGTTGTAGACAGATTATTCAGCGGTGATGTTCTTCAAACAAATGCATATTCAGGTGTTGAAGAAACAAAACACAAAGAAACTGTTACTATTACAGCAACAGAAACGACATTAGTTAAAGACCTCAAGTCATCAGAAACCGGATTTGGTGAACAATTAGACGGAAATATTGCAATTACGGTTAACGGTGTAGACAGCAATATAAATATTGATGAAAACGATAGTTTAGGAAATGTTTTAGATAAGTTCCGCGCACTGGGACTTGAAGCAACTATTTCAAACGGAAAAATATTAATCCAAAGCGGTTATGATACTGTAAGTATAAATGCTGATGCATCAACTTCCAGCCTTGCAAAAGTAAATACTCCGGAAATTCAATCAAGACTTGTATTCAATAGTGACCTTGGCGGCTATATGGCAAGCGAATCAATTGTCATTTCTACAACTCAACAAACAGATAATGTTTCTGTATCTAATTTTGCAAACGATAATACCAAACTTGGTTTATTGAATATATCAAGCGGTACTCTTACATTATATAGAAACGGTCAAAGAGCAACCGTTCAAGTTGATTCCGAAGAAACATTCGCTCAATTCAGAGCACGCGTGGCTTCAGCTTTCTCTGCCGGCGATATAAATATTAAATTCAGCAAAACTGTTAATAATATTGATGGCACTACAAGTAATATTGAAGACGGTTATTTAAGATTCTATACAGATACAGAAGATGTTTCTATTGAAGTAGGAGCTACTACAGATACAAGCAACTTCTCTGCAATTACAGGTGTTGCTAAGAATAGCGACGGTGAAGTTATAAGTGCACGCAAACTATATTGTGTTAATAATGATTCAAAAATAACTTCTGATGGTCTGTTCAAACGCGGTAAAGTTACAGAAGGTACATTTACAATTGGTACTCAAGTATTAACAATCGATGGCAACACAACTATGTTTGACATTGTATCTTTGATTAACAACAACAATGATACAAATGCTACAGCATACTGGGATAATATCAAAGGTGAACTTGTTATATCATCACGTTCTACCGGCTCAGCTTATATAAATATAGAAGCAGGTACAAGTAACTTTACTGATATAATGGGTTACACAACTTCTGAACGCAACGATGACGGCAGCTTTAAAACTGAAAGAATTAACGGACAAGATATTAACAAAACAAGATTAAATGTCGAAACTCAGACAGTGGGTGATAACGCTAGATTTGTTATTAACGGAACTACATTTACATCAAGTTCAAATACAATTGCAAGTGATGTATCTAGAATTAAAGGTGTAACATTAAACTTGAAAAACATGTCTAAAGGTGAAACAGTTGAACTGAAAGTTGAACGTGATAAAGAAACATTGGCAAATGCAGTTTCAGATATCGTTGATGCATACAACGAGCTTATGAAAAATGTAGACGAGCAGATTGCCTCAGATGGAAAACTTAAGAAAGAAACAACACTTAAATTGATAAGAAGTCAATTAAGAAGTCTTATGACAAGCTCTTTTGGCGGCGGAACCGTATTTAAAAACCTTGACTCTGTTGGTATTGGTGTTTCTAAAGCTTCAGGCGGTAATATTTCCACGACAAACGCTGATGTTGTTAATTTAATATTTGATAAAGAAAAATTCCTGAAAGCATATGCTTCCGACCAAGACGCACTTAAAACACTTCTTGTAGGTGAAGATGGAACCGGCGGAATATTTAATCAAGTGGAAAATCTTGTAGAATCAACTCTTCAGTCTACAACAGGTTACTTTGCATCAGCAGAAAAATCTTATACTGATAAAATTAATAAACTTACTCAAAAAATAACAAAAGGAAACAAAGATGTTGAGCGCTATAAAGCAAGACTTGAAAACAAATTTAAATCAATGGATATGCTTATAGCACAAATTAACCAGCAATATAGTACATTCTTACAGTCATAATATATGAGCAGCACCTAAATATTTACATTCCTTAATATGTTTATGTGATAAATTTAACTTATGGGTAAATTTATTCCACTACACATTCACTCGGAATACTCTCTCCTCGATGGTATGATAAAAATTGAGGAGTTGGTTAAATATGCAGCAGATAATGGTTTACCCGGAATTGCTGTTACTGACCACGGGGTAATGTATTCTGCTATAGAATTCTATGAACTGGCAAAAAAATATAATATCAACCCCCTTATCGGATGCGAGTTTTACGTTCATAACGGAGATATTAAAGTTCATGATCCTTCAAACAATCCGCTGTATCACCTGATTTTAATTGCAAAAAATGACGCCGGATACAAAAATTTGATAAAACTTGTATCAACCGCTTGGTGTGATGGATTTTATTACAAGCCCAGAATTAATTTTGAGCTATTGGAAAAACATCACGAAGGGTTAATATGCACTTCTGCCTGCTTAGGTGGAGAAGTTTTAAAAGAGCTTCTTAAAGGTGAAAAAGATAAAGCTTACGAATGTGCAAACAAATACAAAGAGCTTTTTGGAGATGATTATTATATTGAACTCCAAGATCATAATTTAGATGAACAAAAGCGTACAAATCCTGAGCTTATAAAACTTTCCAAGGAACTAGGCATAAAAATGATTATCACAAACGATTCGCACTACCTTAAAAAGGAAGATGCTGACGCACAAGATACACTATTATGCCTACAGACTAATGCTAACAAAGATGATACAAACAGATTTCATTTTCCAAACAATGAATTTTATATTAAGTCTAAAGAAGAAATGCGAAAAGCATTTTCTTGGATGGAAGAAACAATGTTTGAAGAATGTTGCTCCAATACAGAAGAAATTTGTTCTAAATGTAATGTTGAAATAGAGCTTCATAATGCCCCTCTTCCTCACTATGACGTACCGGAAGAATTTATATTTAATTCTGAAAATGTTGATGAAAAAATAATTGACAGATTAATGAAAAAACACAAAACTGAATCTCGCATTGAAGTTTTGGAAGAAGCTAAATATATTCAAGGAATAGAAAATTACCTTGAACACATTGTTTTTGAGGGACTAAAAAAGCGATACGGTGAACCAATTCCCGAATCGATAGTAGAGCGTGCAAAATATGAGCTTGGTGTTATTAACCAAATGGGATTTCCGGCTTATTTTATGATTACTTGGGATTTCATTCATTTCGCAAAAACTCATGATATCCCTGTCGGTCCGGGGAGAGGCTCTGCAGCCGGTTCCGTTGTTGCTTACGCGCTTGAAATTACCGACATTGATCCTATATATCACAAGCTATTGTTTGAAAGATTTTTAAATCCTGAAAGATTTACAATGCCTGATATTGATATCGATTTTTGTATCGATAGACGTAGTGAAGTAATTGACTATGTTACTAAAAAATACGGCGAAGACAAAGTTTGTCAGATTATAACATTCTCAACATACGCTCCTAAAGCAGCTTTTAAGGGTGTAGGAAGAGTTTTGCAAGTCCCATTTACAGAAAGCAACAGAATTACAGGTCTGATAGAACCTGCCCTTGACGTTGCCAGAGCTACAAATCCAAAAGCCGAATGGCTAAGGGATATTATATCTGCAGATGGAACGTCTGAATTTAAGCAGTTATATGATGAAGATTATAAGATTATTAATCCTGATACCGGAAACGAAGTAAGTTTTAAACGCTGGGTTGATATGGCAGTTGCAATAGAAGGTCTCAAG
>CADCNZ010000214.1 GCA_902802935.1 uncultured bacterium
ACCCCCATTCTTCCTAACTCTCTTTCTATATTTTGGTTAGAAAATTCGTCATTTACCAAGAAAATTTCACCCGTTAAATCGACATATAGAACTTCTTTGTTTGGGTCTATTTCTGTTTTTTCAATTTCTTTCAAAGCTTGTTCATAGGCTTTTTTTAAATCTAAAGTTGACTCTACTTTATCAATTATTTTTAAAGCTTTTTTATAGTTTTTTTCGGCATCTCCAAATCTAATTTCTCTTGCTCGGTAATAAGACAAAGCCCTATCCAAGTCATCTATTACGAATATTTTTCTTACTGTAATATTTATAGCGCGCATTATAAGTACAGGGTCATTTTTACCCGAAATTTCTTTTAAAAAATTATATAAACCTTTTATGCCGTCATATAGTGATAGTTCTATATAATTTGCTTTATATCCTAAATCTTTTAATGTGTTGTAAATGTTATTTCCATACTCCCCTAATCTGCATATTCCCGGAGAAGTTATCATTGCAACGTAGTCAGCTCCGCCTTCTATTGCTTCTATAAAATTTCCTAATATAAGTTTGTATGGTAAACAAATTGCCTCAGGCGAATTTTTAGTTCCATAAGATAATGTTTTTTTACTTGTATATGGCGGGACATATGGTTCTACACCAATTTTTTTAAGACCTGCTGCCCATGCAATTGAAATAGTTCCCATGTGCGGAAACGCAACTTTTATTTTTTTATTTTTTTCTTTTTTCATTGCCATTTATATCCTTCGCTATGACTTATTATATCCCAAAACACTCGCAGTTTAATCTTAATGTAAATATTTGTAAAAAATCATAAAAAATATTTTAAGTATATGCTGGATTTATTCTAATATGTATATAAGATTAAGGAGTGTGTTATGCAAAATAAAATAAGTACAAGTATTCCTTTCACTGCAAAGTTGCAGTCTTTTGTTAAATTATCAGATTCAAAAAAGATGGAACAAGTAAAAAAACTTGTAGAAACAGACACAAAAAGTTATCCCAATAAGAAGTTGTTTATATCTCCAACAGGAACGGATTCTGTTTTGTCCTTTCATACAACATCAAAATCTTTAAACAAGTCTGATTTTTTTGACGGTATGGAAATTTTTGTCGATACCAAAATATTTGATTTGAAAAATATGAGTGCACAAAAACTTGCAAAAACGTTTGTGGATTTCTTCAAGTTTTTGATCAGTGTAGAAAAAAATGAACCTAATATTGCGATTTTACAAAAGGAAATTACAAAAGCACGAAATATTGCAGATACTTATGTAAAAAAAGCTGATAAGATTGAGCTTCCACAAATTTCTCAAATGTACCGTGCCCTTGCAAACAGAAAACTTCAACATATTGAAAAAATGGAAAACAGTATAAATAAAATGTCAAAACAATATAATGAAGAAACCGACCTTTTCTTAAAGAAATATCCTAAAATAACACTTGGAGGTTAGTACAATAATTAAATTATAAAGTAAAAGATGTTCAAATACTTTGAACATCTTTTTATTTTTTAGTATAATAAATTTATTGGGGATTTAAATGGGAAGAATTATTCAACTATCTAAAAATGTTATCAATCAGATTGCGGCCGGAGAAGTTATTGAACGTCCTTTTTCTGTGGTAAAAGAATTTGTTGAGAATTCTATAGATGCCGGCGCAACAAAAGTCAGCATTGATATATCTAATGAGTGCAGGAACATTCGAGTGGCAGATAACGGTTCAGGCATTCATCCCGATGATATCATACTTGCATTTTCAAAACACGCAACAAGTAAAATTCAAACAGGTGAGGATTTGTATTCGGTAAAGACTATGGGCTTTAGAGGCGAAGCCCTTGCCAGTATAATTTCTATATCTAAATTGACATGCATTACAAGAACAAAAGATTTCGATTCCGGTGTAAAAGTCGAGTGTGAAAATTCCGAAATAAAACAAGTTAAAACGGGGTGCGCTGTTGGCACAATTATGGACGTTAAAGACTTGTTTTATAATATTCCTGCAAGACTAAAATTTTTAAAATCTTCAAAAACTGAATTTGCTTATATAAGCGAACTTGTTCAGTCTATAGCATTAGTTCATTCGGATGTAGCAATTGAATTGAGAAATAACGGAAAAATTGTTTTAAAAACAACAGGACAAGGTGACATAAAAAATACGGTCTATGAAATTTTTTCTGATGGAGTTGTACAAAATTTAAGGGAAGTCTTAAAAACCGACGAGCTTTCCGGACTAAAAATAACAGGTCTTGTCAGCACTCCTGACTATACAAGAGCGAGCAAAAAGGATTATTATATGTACGTAAATTCCCGTATTGTAAAATGCCCTGTTTTTCAAAAAGCAATTGACACGGTATACAAAAATCTTACAGGGAACTCAAGATACCCTTTCATTATATTAAATTTGGAGATGCCTCCTGAAGATGTCGATGTGAACGTGCATCCGTCAAAAAAAGAAGTCAGGTACAAAAATCCAAACCAAATATTTAATTTTATATATTCTTCAATAGATGCTTCTTTGAATTCAACTAAAAATCAAAATTCTTTCAGGGAAAAAGAAGAAGTAACATATTTAAAACCTGTATATGTTAATCCGAAACTGACAGATAATGAAAATAAAGAAGAGATTGTATATGTTGATAACGATTCAAATATTTCCACAATTTTTGAACCTCAAAAACCACATTTGTCTGTTATTAAAAACAATACAAACGTAAATTTTTCACAAAATGAGGCTTTGCAAAAAACTATTATAAATCAAGAAAAGTTTATTTCAGAACCTGTTCATGAAGAAGACGACGTAATTATAGGTCAGTACAAAAAGACATATATACTTATTGAAAGAGAAGAAGGTTTGGAAATTGTTGATCAGCATATTGCAGAAGAAAGATATATCTATGAAAAACTTAAAAAATCTAAAAATATAGACTGTCAATTGCTTTTCATTTCTGACATTATAGAAATATCACCCAGTGACAAAGAAATATTAGAAGCTAATAAAGATAAACTCTTAAAATTTGGCTATGACATTGAATTTATGTCTGACAAAGAAGCAATTTTTCGCAAAGTTCCTCAAATATTATCAAAAGTTTCCCCAAAAGAAATTCTGGTTGATATTTTAGAACACATTTCAGGAAATATTGATAATATAGAAGAACAAATTCTAATAACAACCTCTTGCAAAGCCGCAGTAAAAGCAAATACATATTTGAATCTTTTTCAAATGCAGGAAATTATAAGAAATTGGAGAAGTTGTGAAAAACCATTTACTTGTCCCCACGGGAGACCTATTTCACATATAATTGCGCACAAAGATATTGCAAAATTCTTTCAACGTAGTAAATAAAAATAGCATTTACTTACTATCACCTAATTACAAGCTTTCTGGAGATATACCCCAATGCAATTTATCTCTTAATACTGAATAAAAACTATTATCTTTCAAAAATGCAAGTTTTGCTTTTTTTGTATAGATTTTTATATCGGTTTTTTCAACGCATTGAGTTATATTATATCCGTCTATTGATACAGATAATAATTCATCATTCGTTTTTACTGTAATATTTTCGCAGGAAGGTATAACTAATGGTCTTGCATTTAGTGTGTGCGGGCAAATGGGAACTATTATAATTGCATCCAGTTTTGGATGCACAACAGGACCGCCTGCTGATAACCCATAAGCAGTAGAACCTGTTGGGGTTGCTACTATTAATCCGTCTGCTATATAATCGCATACCACATTATTATTAATTTCTAAAAAGAATTTGGAAGTTCTTGTCGGAACACAGCCTTTTATAACAAAATCATTAAGAGCAACATATTCATCTGATGACAGCATTGTTCTATCTTCAATTAAATATTGTCCTCTTAAAACTAAATTAATAATGTCATCAATTTTTTCTATACCTGCCTGCGCTAAAAACCCCAGTCTTCCTACATTTATACCCATAACCGGAATATCGAATTCAGCATAATATCTTGCCGCACGCAGCAAGGTGCCGTCTCCGCCGATTACCAAAGCTATATCTCCGTAACATTCAAGTTGTTCAAGTTCAAAAATCTTATATTCTATATCTTTTTGACAAACAGTATTTAAAACTTTTTCAAGATAAGTTTCATATTGCGGTATATATTTATTGTAAACAATACTTATTTTCATACAGCTGATTATACCACGTAATTTGATTTTATGCTAAAATTAGATAACGGAAGAAGGGATGATAATATGATTGAAATGAAAGTAATGGGTATAGCACTTGATGTAAGAACAAATTCGCCAATTGTAGTGCTGCACGATTTAGATAATAGAAAAGCACTTCCTATTTGGATAGGTTCTGCAGAGGCAAGTGCAATTATAAGATGCATAGAAGGACTGGTTGTTGCCAGACCAATGACACACGATTTGATTGCAAATCTTATTGAGAAAACCGGTTACAAGTTAGACAAAATAGAAATAAATAATGTTGAAAAAGAAACGTATTACGCAACACTCTACCTATCTAAGGGAGAAGAAATTTTGGAAATAGATTCTCGTCCAAGTGATGCTATTGCAATAGCCATGAGATGTGATGCTCCTATTTTTGTGACGGCAAATGTACTTATGAACGGTTCTGTTTCCACAGATACTGCAAAAGATGAAGAAGAAGCACAAGAATTTAAGGACTTTATACAAAACATTAAACCTTCCGATTTTGAAAAACTTATGAAGGGCAAACACGAAGAATCTGACCAATAAGAGTTTTAAATATAGTCTTACAATTATGAAGCTG
>CADCNZ010000215.1 GCA_902802935.1 uncultured bacterium
GACTGTCATGACATTAAACGGTTTAAGCTTAAACTCTGAAATAACTGTAATGCGTGCGTGCGGAATTGGTATAAACAGGATTGCAAAACCAATATTTGTCTTTGCGATTGTTATGTCCTGTGTAAGTTTTGTACTCAATGAGACAGTTGTTCCTTGTATGATGAAACAGTCAACGGATTTGGCATTGTATGCATTCAGCAAAAAAAATATACCGGAAGGAAAACATAATTTTACATTTAAGGAAACTAAAGACGCAGGAATGCTGAAACGGTTGTTTTATGTGGGAGATTGTACTGATGAAACTCTCCACAATATAACAGTTTTAGATGCATCAAAAGAAGGTACTATACAAATTTTACAGGCAAGAGAAGGTGATACTCAAGCAAAAGGATGGAGATTCCAAAAAGGTGCAATATACACTGTATCAGGACATGATAAAGCTTTGGACACAACTTTATTTGATGATACAACTATTGAATTCGGCATGGATTTATCAAGGGAGATGAATAGAAATCTTGCAGACGAACATAATTTTATGCAGCTTTGTAAGTTCTTAATAACCTCGGATCACCCAAAGAAACATAAGTTAAAAATAAGTCTTTTTGACAAGATAGCTCTTCCTTTGACTACTATAGTTCTGGTTTTAATAGGAGTTCCGTTAGCAATAACTCCGCCAAGAGTTAGATACAACAGAGGTTTTTTGTTTAGTATTCTTATAATATTTGCGTATTATCTTATAAGAGCCTTATCAATTTCTTTTGGAGAAGCAGGAGCTCTGCCTCCGGTAATTGCGGCATTTACTCCTAATATTGTTTTAACAATTGCAGGAATTGCTTTGTATTACAGAAAAGTTTATACAATCTGCTAAAGGATTTGATATGGGTGATAACGATAAACACTTGAGTACATATATAACAATGGTAGGCACAGGCTTTCTAATACTGTTATCGCTTGAAGCAAGCTGGCAATTTATTGTAGTATCTTTTTTTATAATTACTATAATGTACTGTATATATTTATTTTTACAACCGCAAATAATAGAAAATAATAAAAAAAGGGAAAATATACAAGCAAGGGAGAATAGGAGGAAAGCTGTTCTTACAACAGCTCAGCTATTCATTGCACCTTATGTTGATATATGGAAAGATTTAAGATTAGCCAATACATTATGCATGCTTAGATTGGGCAGAGATGGTAAAACTATAAGAGGATATGAAAAAGTTTCTGTACATGGCGGTGCATGTCAACATAGGAGTTTTAGGGTTATAAGTACAGAAATTTATTCATATGAAGAATTATGGAATTTGTTTTGTTTAAATTTTGACGAGCGTACTTCGTACGAAGGGTTGCTGGAACTGGCTGACAGATTCAAGGTTAAAGTAGTTGGTGCATCTCCTATTACCTCTTTGAATCTTCAGGAGACAAACGAAAATAAAACTATTCAAAAAGAAAAAACAGATATTAATAATGCTTCGGAAGTGGAACTGACCGAATTGCCGGGGATTAGTATCGTTCTATCAAAAAGAATAATCAAAAAGCGTGAATCAATAGGCGGCTTTAAGTCAATAGAAGATTTTTTTCTTTTTTTAAAGATAAAACCTCATATGGAAAAGCAGTTAAGGCAGCTGATATGCTTAAGTAAAATGCGTGGAACTACGCGTATAGAACGAACTAATGAACGAAGTGTTGACCTATGAAACTGAGAGTTTACAATATTTTAAAATCTACAAAAGTAGAGGGACCGGGAATTCGTTATTGTATATGGGTGCAGGGATGTATACGACGATGTAAAGGTTGTCAGGCTGTCAATACTTGGTCACACAAAGCCGGAACCGTTTATGAAACAAAAGATATAATAAAAGATATTATAACAAGAAAAAATAGGATAGAAGGTGTAACTTTTTTGGGTGGAGAACCGTTTGAACAAGCTCAAGCATTAGGTGAAATAGCTGAATCCGTTCACAATGCCGGCTTAAGTGTTTTATGTTTTACGGGTGATTATATAGAAAATTTGAGAAAAAATACGTCAAACCAAAAACTATTATCAAATATAGATTTACTTATAGACGGTCCTTATGAAGATGATAAGAAGGATTTTTCAAGACCTTGGTGCGGTTCTTCAAACCAAAGATATCATTTTTTAACAAACAGATATAATGAAAAAATTTTTACGGATTATAAAAATAAAATTGAAATTAATATCTCTAAATCCGGCATGATATTCATGAATGGAATGGGTGATTTTGAAGATGTTTTAAAAAAAACAAATTTGACATCAATATAGGAAAAATAGTATAAAATAAAAAAAAGGAGAGTTTTTATGAGTGTTTACAGTTTGGCAAATCTTATACGAGCACGTTTTCCTCTGATTTATATAACCACCTTCGAAGAAGACAGGGTTACAAAATATATAAAATCTATTGTGACAGACGAAAAACAGGTTAAGTATCCAAGAGAAGTTTTTATTTGGACACAAACAAAAGGTTTGATAAATGATACGACAGGAAAAACAATAAATGACACAGATTCTCCCTGTAAAGCTCTTGAATATATAAGAAAATATGAAAGAGATTCTGTTTTTATACTATATGATTTCCATACAAATTTCGGACCCAAAGGCAGACAGGCAGATTACGGTATAATTAGAAAAATCAGAGATATTGTTCCTGATTTAAAGCTTGGTACTGTAAGAAAAACAGTATTTTTTATAAGTCCTGAATTGTTGATTCCAGAGTCATTACAAAAAGAAATAACAATATTTGACTTTCCGCTGCCAACGTTAAAAGAGATAAAATCAAAGTTCAATAGCATGTTGAATCAAAATTCTGCAGTAAAAAATGAATTAACTGATGAAGAAAAAGATAAACTGTGTAAAGCGGCATTGGGATTAACTCTTCAAGAAGCAGAGGGTGCATTTGCTCTGGCAATGGTTAATGACGGGAAGATAAATGCGGAAGATATCAAAATCATTATGGAGGAAAAAGTTCAGGTTATCAGAAAAACCGGTATTTTGGAATTCATAAAATCCGATTATTCAATAAAAGATATAGGAGGTTTGGATAATCTAAAAAATTGGTTGTTAAAACGTAATAATTCATGGTCAGAGAAGGCAAAGAAATATTGTATACCGGCACCTAAAGGAGTTCTCGTTACAGGAGTTCCAGGGTGCGGGAAAAGCTTAACGGCAAAAGCTATGAGTACTATATGGCAATTGCCATTGTTAAAACTGGATTTTGGAAAGGTGTTTTCAGGTCTTGTGGGAAGCAGTGAAGAAAATATGAGAAGAGCTCTTGCTACTGCTGAGGCCGTAGCTCCGTCAATATTGTGGATTGACGAAATAGAAAAAGGATTAAGCGGGCTTGGTTCAAATGGTGACAGCGGAGTATCATCCCGTATATTTGGGCAATTTTTAACATGGATGCAAGAAAAGGAAGCTCCCGTATTTGTAATCGCAACGGCAAATAATATAAGCGGACTACCGCCTGAATTATTAAGAAAAGGACGATTTGATGAAATATTCTTTGTAGATTTGCCTACTATGGAAGAAAGAAAAGAAATTTTTAAACTGCATCTGGAAAAACGATTGAAAAATGAGGAAGTTGCTTCTGAAATAAGACAATATCCAAACTTATTTACGGAGCTTGCAAAAATGACGGAAGGTTTTATTGGATCAGAAATAGAGCAGGTTGTTGTATCAGCTTTGTGTGACGCCTTTTTTGAAAACAGGCCGTTAAGGTTTGAAGATTTGGCAAAAAATATACAAACAACGGTTCCTCTTTCTATGACACAAAGAGAACAAATCCTTGCTCTAAGAGCTTGGGCAAATGTAAGAGCTGTATCAGCGGCAAAAACATCTAATCTCAAACAGTACAATAAGGAAATAGACGAGGAAAATGTTTCGGCAAGCCGCGGCGGAAGAACATTGGATTTTTAGAATACAAGTTACACTTAATAAATAGGAGATTTTGAAATATGTCATGTACAGTAATGGCGGTACCATTAGCATTATATTGGGTTGCACATTCCATGATTGTGGGTACGCATATAGCAGGCGATGTATTAGGATTGGCTGCTGATCGTTTAAAAAATAAAGATAATGAAGACTTTTTACTAATTGAAGATGATAAGGAAACAAATTGTAATAATGATAGCTCACATTCAATAACGATGAGTCATTTTATAGAAAAAGAATTCGAAACCCCGTTTACAGATAAAGAAATTTTAAAGAAAACATTAGAAGAACATGGAGTGACAGGATTGGAGTTTTATGAAAATTCATTAAGCTGTAAATTTGAACAATATATCTTGAGTTTTACTAAATATGAGGGGAAAGAAAATTATTCACTCAAAATAAGTTGTGCAGATGAAGACAGTGCTGATGAAAAAGCTAATGACTTATTATCGGAGTATTCTTTAAATGTGCAAGAAGACGCATATTTGCACATTTTGCAAAAACTAAAAGAAAATAATCTGCAGATAGAAGAAGAAACGGTAGAAGATGACAATACAATAGTTTTAACTATAAATATTGATTAAAAGGAAAGAATATGTCAGAGAAAAAATTAAAAATAAAATTACTTCCCAACGGAGAAATACAAATGGAAACGCATGGGATAAAAGGTAAAAAATGTCTTGATTATATTGATCTTTTAAAAAAACTTGTAGATGTAAAGATAACAGATACGCAGCTTTCGCAAGAGTACTATGAATCTGACACAGAAATTATATCTAGTGAAAAAGCAGAAATTAGGTTTGATTAAGCCTTCTTAATAATTGCACAACTCTGTTTTTTATGTTAGAATCAGATTGAAGAAGAGAGGTTATTAGGTGAGCGAAGGGCATTGGATAATAAACAAGGTTTTAGCAGGTCATGCTATGTCGTTTAATATGGATACGCTTGTAACAATGTGGGCAGCAATGATTTTTTTGCTAGTAGTATCTTTTGTTGCAACACGCAAACTGTCTATATTTCCTGGGAAGATGCAATATGTGCTCGAAGGTATTTTGGGCTATTTTAATAATCTTGTTGGGAGCATGATTAATAAAGACGGGGAAAACATTTTCCGCTTATAGCATCGTTATTTCTTTTTATTGTAACAGCTAATTTGATGGGACAACTGCCTTTAAGGATGATAGAACTTAAATCTGGCGAGATGGCCTCTCCGACAAATGACATAAATCTTACTGCCGGACTTGCAGTAATAGTTCTGATTTATTATGTAGCGGCAGGTATAATGAAAAAGAAGTTTAAATTCTTTTTGCACGGATTTTCTTTGGTAGCAATAATATCAGCATTGGTAGAAATTTTAGAATTGTTTACAAGACCGTTAACGCTTGCGCTCCGTCTTTTCGGTAATATTCTTGCGGGCGAAATCTTGATAACTGCGCTTTTAGGTATATGCGCATGGGGTTTACCTTTGCCTATGATGTTTTTTGAAATTTTGGTAGCATGTGTTCAAGCGCTTGTATTTACAATGTTAACAACCGTATATATAGCTTCAGCAGTAAATGAGGAAGAACATTAAAGTATAAATTTTTGTATAAAAAGGAGAAGAAAATGGAAGAAGTAAAAACAATTTCTGATTTAGCACAGTTAGGTGCAGGTATTGCAATCGGTGTCGGAGCAACAGGTGCAGGCCTCGGTATTGGTATTGCAACAAAAGGATTGCTTGAGTCAATAGCAAGACAGCCGGAAATCGCTGGTAAGGCAGTAGGTTTCTTTTTAGTTGGTGCTGCAATGGCAGAAGCCTGCGCAATTTATGCACTTGTAATAGCACTTAAATTATCAGGCATGATGGGCTAGAAGGAAATTTGATTCATGGAATTTAACGGTACCTTTTTAGCTTCAATAATTTCATTTTTAGTCTTTGTTTACCTTATGAACAAAGTCTTATATGAGCCTATGCGAAAAATTGTAACGGAAAGACAAAATTTTATTTCACAAAATTATAGTGCTGCCGAAACAAATAAACAAAAGTCTGAAGCTCTTAATTCTGAACGTGATGAGAAATTATCTGAAGCAAGAGATGAAGCCCGTCAAAAATATAACGAATCTGTATCAAGCTATAAAAATGAACGTGCAAATATTGTTAATACTGCCCAAAGACAGTCTGTGCAAGATCTAGAGCAAGAATATGAGAATATTAAAAACGTATCTAACGAAGCAAAAGAAGTCCTTAAGGGTAAAATGACAGAACTTGCTAACGATATAGTTGAAAAAGTTTTAGGTTACAGAAGCGAAATATGTGAAATTGATAATAATAAACTAAATGAAATCCTGTATAACAAGGAAGGCTAGAAAATGTTTGAGACGGTTTTAGATTACATAGCTCGGACAAATTTGTTTAACTTTTTAATATTTGCGTCAATAATCATCTATTTATTTATAAAGCTTGATATAATAGGTGGTTTAAATGAAGGTGCAAATCAAGTTGCTGTAACAGTTAAAGATTCTGAATCAGCAAAAGAAATTTCTGAATCAAATTTAAAAAGCATAGAGGAAATGATTTTTCATTTGCAAGAAGAGATTGATGCTATTATTAAACAGTCTGAATCAAGCGCAAAACTTGTTGGTGAAAAAATACTTACTGATGCACAGCGAAATGTCGAAGTAATAAAAGAAAACACAGAAAAGCTTATAGATAATAAAACTGCTTTGGAAAGAAATGACATAATGAAGAGAGCTTCTCTTGCATCAGTTCAAATAGCCAAAGAGCATATCATCAAAGAGTTACAGAATAATGTAGATTTGCATAACAAACTTATTGATGAGAGTTTAGAAGAAATAGACGGAGTAACTTTATAATGAGTGGAACTCAGAATTCTGAATTGGCAGCAAAAAGATGGGCAAAAGCACTTATGGAGCTGGCTCAGGAAGATTCCAATATATCAAAAACGGATATTTTGGATGATTTGAAAGAAGTTGCAGAGAATATATCTGTTTCAGAGGAATTATCTAATGTAATAAATAATCCCTCTATTTCTGTTGAAGAGAAGCAAATTGTATTATGCAAATTGTTTCAAAATAAAGTAATGCCAATAGTTTATAATTTTTTGTTTGTCTTAAATTTAAGAAAAAGAATAAATATCATAAATGAAATTGCTATAGAATTTGAAAAAGAACTTGAAAATATAAATAATGTTATTCGTGTTTCAATAGTCTCAGCAATAGATTTGGAAGAAACAAGAAAAAATGAACTAAAATCAAAGCTTGCAGAAAAACTGAATAAGGATGTTATTATAAATTGGGGAGTTGATTCTGATATAATTGCAGGTTTGGTTTTAAATATTAATGAAACAGTTATAGATAACAGTATAAAACACAAATTAGAAGTTTTAAGTAAAGATATTATAAAAGGGGCGTAGAGATGACAGTAATAAATCCTGATGAAATCAGTTCAATACTAAAAGAGAATATCCGCAACTACGAAGCAAAAGCCGAAGTTTCCAATGTCGGCTCTGTTTTGGAAGTAGGTGACGGTATTGCCAGAATTTACGGGCTCAGAAACGTAATGTCAAACGAGCTTGTGGAATTCGAGGACGGCAAAGGCACACTGGGTATTACTCTTAACCTTGAAGAAGGCAATGTCGGTGTCGTAATCTTAGGCGAATATACCCATATTAAAGAGGGTATGACGGTTAAGACGACAGGACGTATCGCTTCTGTTCCGGTCGGCGACGCGCTTATCGGACGTATAATCAACCCGACAGGCAAACCGATTGACGGCAAAGGCGATATTATTACAGATAAGACAAGACCTATCGAAAGAGTTGCCCCCGGTATTGTTGCAAGAAAATCAGTACATCAGCCTTTGCAAACAGGTTTGACCGCTATTGACGCTCTTACGCCAATCGGCAGAGGCCAGCGTGAATTGATTATCGGGGATAGACAAACCGGTAAAACGGCCATTGCTATTGATACAATTCTGAACCAAAAAGGCGGAGATGTTATTTGTATCTACGTTGCAGTTGGTCAAAAGGCTTCTACCGTTGCACAGTTGGCTAAGACTTTAGAAAAACACGGTGCAATGGATTATTCAATAATAGTTTCCGCAACAGCAAACGAGCCTGCTCCTTTGCAATATATTGCACCGTTTGCGGGTGTTGCGATTGCAGAAGAATTTATGGAACAAGGAAAGCATGTCTTAATCGTATATGATGACTTGACCAAACACGCTCAGGCATATCGTGCGATGAGCTTGCTTCTTAAAAGACCGCCGGGACGTGAAGCATACCC
>CADCNZ010000216.1 GCA_902802935.1 uncultured bacterium
AGTGAATACGGAATATAATTATTTTTTACTTTTTTAATAGTACTTGTATAATCATCTATTGCCCCGTCATAATCTTTTAAATCACTTCTGATTGTAGCTCTGACCATATAAATTTCCGGATTTTGCTCCATATTTAACGCATTTGTTAAATCATGAAGAGCACCTATATTATCCTTCATTTGCGCTTTTATTGCCCCTCTTTTATAAAACGCATAAGCATAGTTCGTTTTATTCTCAATTGCTTTATCTAAATCATAAATAGCTTTTTTATAATTCTTCTGTTCTGCATAAAGACAACCACGGGACATATATGCAAAACTGTGTCTGGGATTTAATGAAATTGCCGAAGAAAAATCCTGTATTGCTCCTTTTATATCCCCTATTTCATTTCTTTCTATTCCTCTGAGAACATATACATCATCAAGATTTTCCAAGCCACCGATTTCAATAGCTCTTGTAAAATTCACTATTGCATCATTATGGTTACCGTATTTTGACTGCATATATCCTGCTGTCAGATAATTTTGTGCATCAATATTATTCTCTGCATAAGAACACACAGGAACTAACAATGTTATAAATGTAATCAATAAAAATTTTATAAATGTCTTTTTCATACACCATATCCTGTGGATTAATTATAATTTGGATAAATAAAAAAGTAAATTATTAGTATTTTGTTCCTGTTGCTTTATATAAATTTATTTCATCAATTCTGCAATCAAGAGTATTTGATGCAACCAATCTTTCTATAACCAAAAGGTTTTCTTTCATTTGGCATAAATCAAGTTTAGAAATAACACCTTGTTCATATTTAAGCTGAGTTAATCCAAAATCCTGATTTTCTAATCTGAAATGTTCCTTATTTTGGTCTAACTTTTTATTATCCATTCTTGATTTGTATAAGGCATCATTCACTTCCTGAATAGCGACAAGGTTAACTTTTTGATAATTTCTTACAGCTTTTTCAAATCTGATTTTATTAATCTTCAGATTTGCAACCAGCGCACCACCCGCAAAAATAGGCTGTGTTGCACTTCCTGCTGCAGCTAATATAGAATTTTTTGTTGTAAATAAACTGCCTAAATGCCCTGCATTAAACAAAGCCAAACCGTTTATACTAATAACAGGTAAAAATTCTTTCTTTGCGACTCTTACATCAATACCGGCTTTTTTGAGCATTGTTTCCGATTTGATATAATCAGGTCTTTGAACAATTACATCTGACGAGATTTCATCAGGTACATTATATGAATAATTAATATTTTCATACTTTATTCTGTCAAAGCTATCAATATTTTCAGGGCTGTCACCAACTAATACTGCCAATTGATTTAAAAGTTCAACTCTTTGTCTTTTCATATCAATTAATTCTGTTTGTCCGTTTATGTATGATTTCTGTGCTTTAATCATGTCACTTGTTGAAGTAATACCCTGTTCATTTCTAAGTGCCATAAGTTCATATATTTCTTTTCTCAGATTAACAATATCTTCCTGTACAGAAATGATTTTATCTAATCTGACAATATTGTAATAAACCGTTCCGACAGCTGAAACTATTGCGATATAGGTTGCTCTTTCATCACTTACTGATGCCTGAAAAGCTTTCTTTTGAGAAGTAGTTTTATCGTGATTTTTTAAGAAAATATCAGCTTCATAACTTGCCATAACAGGCAAACCCACACCATGTATGGTATCTCTGTCAGGGTTTTTACCTATAGGGGGAATCCCTGCAACACCTCCGCCAAAACCGAGCTGTACTTTTGGAAGTTCATTTGCCATTTGTGCTTTTACACTTTGGAAATATTCATCAACCGTTAAACTTGCCATTTTTAAGTCGTGATTATATTCCATAGCTCTGTTTATATAAGCCGTCAGGCAAGGATCATTAAACTGTTCCCACCAAGGCATATTTATAAAATCATATTTATTTGTAACTCTGTATTTTTTATAAGGTAAATCTTTCTTGGCTTTTACCCTTTTATATAATTCTTTATCAGATTTTTGCTGAGCTTTTAATTTGGCTTTAGCCTCTTTTTTTGCCTGTCTTGTTTCTGATACACCACTTTTTAAGGCAGCTTCGACAGGTACAGCCTGCACGCATATAAAACTAAATAATAATATAGTACTTAATATTTTTTTCATTATAATTTCCTTTTTTATTGCAAAAATTTTAACGAATAAATAATTATTCTTCATAAATCTATTGCATTTTTATATTATAAATGTTAGCATAATAATGTTGCAAATGCAACACATAAAACTTAACAAGCAGGGGTGGAATAATCTCCCCAATATGAAGACCATTTTAAATTTATGAGTACAAATACTACTGAAAAAAAGAATTTAGCAGCAGGTTTTATAGATTCACTTTAT
>CADCNZ010000217.1 GCA_902802935.1 uncultured bacterium
TGGAAAAATGGTATTCGCCAAATGTTTGCAAAATGTTTATATATCTCATCAACTAATGGAGCAGTACCATGTGCTTCTTGTTCTACAATTTGTTCCATGTACTTATCGTGAGTATCTTTACCACCACCAATATAGTGCTTAATATCTTCTAAATATTTTTGTGCCAGTTCATATTCTTTAGACCCCTTTTCAATTTTAGGTAATCTGTTCCAGACGTCACCATACACTCTTTCAAACTCTTTTATGTATTCATTAGTTATTTCTTCATAGTATGATTTATCTTTTGATAAAGAAAAACGAGCTTCTTTAAGAGCATCATAGAATGCTTTTTTGTCTAGTCTATATGAAATTTCATGTTGTTTAGCGTGAGTTAATTCATGAATAATACTTCGAAATATTTCCTGTTTTGACCAATTAGGATTTACCTGAATTACGGTATCATTAAGATGCATTTCAGTAATCTTTCCATCTGTTTTTCCCCAATTAACTCCAAGAGGTCTGTAGCCACCATCCAATTTAAAACCTTCTTTTGCAGCCTTATCAATTTCTGCTTGAGGAATTTTGTCTATTTTGATGCTTAGTTTTTCATATCCAAAATCTTTTTTTGCTTGTTCAAAACATCTCTGAATGAATTTATCTTTATCTTTTTCTTTAAAAATATCTTTGTATTTTTCAATAAGGTTTTGAGCATCTCCCGCAGACATATCTTTTCTAAAAATTTCTGAGAAATTTTTTGCAACTTTTTCTATGGAAGGTTTTGTCAATGCTCTATGTCCTACAACTGCACCATAAACTGCTGCAGCCGTACCACCAATCCATAACAATGCTTTCAATCCTGCGGACATACCTTTGTCTTTGTTATTCTTTATTTTACTTTCTGCTGATAATTCAAAGGTGTCGGGTGGGGTATCTAAAGAAACACTACTTGCATAATTAGTTTTAGGTACTTGTTGTATCGGATTTGTAGCAACAGTTCTATTACTTTGATATGCGTACAAAGTATCATTAATATTATTCGGATTGTAATTTGTTACTGAATAATCAGACATTATTTTTCCTACTTTTAACTAACCTTATATTTATATAAAGTATTTTTGTTTCAAAAAATTGCCTAAATGTTACAAAAATTTTACTTTAATTTTCTTCCATTTACCTAAAATTCATGTACTCTATATGTACTCCTATATTATGAGCGAGTGTTAATAATGCGTACGAATTGTCAAATTTGGGTAAAATTATAATGATTATAAAATTTGTAAAACTCAATAATATATAGCGTTTTGGCGATTTATTTAAAGTCTTAAACGCAAAACGTCAAAACTCTTAATCAATTGGTCGTGGGTTTTAGTGGGTAGGGTGCAATTTTTTGCACCGAATATTTTAAAAGTTTGTTTGTTAGATGAAAGCCAACAATAAAAAACAATGTAATATTTTGCAGTTATTTTACAACAGCTAGCAGATAATAACTACTAACTTTATAATTTTTAATTTTTTATTTATAATAATTATACGAGGAAACTAAGGGTGGAAGTCCCTGACTGTGCCGCAGCCGTTATAGCCGGAATGCTCTGGGAAAATGGGGGTAAGGAATACATACCTACATTTGCCGAATCTTTTAAATAATGCTTCGTGTCAAAGTATTATTAGTACTTTTCTGTGCGGGGCATAGAAAGGTTTTTTTATTGTCAAATTCTGTTCAACAAGTAAATAAAATGTCATCGGGGCTTTGTCCGCACGGATGTGCACAAGGTGCTTGCCCGATTTGCTCGGGTATGGGCGGCGGAAGTATGCGAATGGGAGAACGTCCGCAAAAAGCAGGCGAAATGAGCTATCACCAGTGCGCAATGATTGGTGCTATGATGAAAGCCCGCGCTGCACATGAAGCTAAACACGAACAAAATCTCTTGCGCCACGCAGAAGCCGTTGCAAAATTTGAACAAAATATGATTAATGCGGCACAAAAATTGGCAGAATTTTCAAACAAAATTTCTCAAAATATCCTCTTAAAACCTGCAGCTTTTTTAATAAACAAATTGGCAATCCCTGTTTTAAATCTTATAAAAAACATTCCCAATGTTATGCTAAATGCAGCTAATAAATTTATACAAATAAAGGAAAAGTTTGCCGATATTCAAGATAAGCTCAATGCAATTTTCGGCGAAGCAAAAAACTTTGTTGAAAAGAAAGTCTCAGAGCTTGTAAGCAACATTAAAGCAAAATTGGAAACACTGTTTAAAATCTTTAAGCGCAACAACACCAAAGACGATGAAACAAAGATTGACGAAGATAAAAAGATTTTTAATCTAAAAACTTTTATACAAAAAATACGGAAGAAAAAAGATGATACAGAAGATAAATCAGGATCTTGAAAGCACAAGACACCAAAAA
>CADCNZ010000218.1 GCA_902802935.1 uncultured bacterium
CTTTTGCGATTGTGCGAACAGCACAAGAAGCAAAACACGGAATTGCCGTTTAACGCGAGCAAGTCAAGACAAGTCCCCCCATCGACATTTTATAAGTAGGTTTTAATTAATGAATAAGATAAGAGATTTTGTAGAAATATTGGCTGGAATACTTTTAATATACATGTATTTATCTACTACAGAGTATCATAATATGCTATTACTATCTTTAGCAATAATTTTTATTCTATGTGGTGTTGCCAAATTAATAATCAAGCAAATATTTATGCGTAATATAATTAATGCTTCTTTTTATATACTAATAAGTTTGTCATTATTCATTTCATATTTATTTATTAAAGATTTTCACACAAGCGTAGTTTTGCAATTCGGTACTTTGTGTTTTATAGGTGGAATTATTTCATTGATATGGGCTATAAAATCTAAAAAAGATTAATTAACGTTCCAAGCCTAAAAGCACTCTAATATTATAATATGTCTGCGTGTCTAATTTCATGAGTATTATTAACTTGTGATAAATATTTTACTTATTACCTAAATTTGCTATAATCGTTTTGTCGCAGGGTTCCCAAATAGTCCCCCCATCGACACCATTATTATAAAGTTGGGCAAGTATGCCCAACCTACAAACTTGAATGTGAATAATAATTACTTATTACCGCCCAAAACAGCACCATTAAATAATTTGTCAATTAAACCACCTGCAAATCGTGCATCTTTTTCTTTGAAATTCTTATAGTATGAATTGAAATCTGTATGTCCGTCAATATATGTTTTACAAGCTTCTAAACATTGTTCTGCATATTTCATTTGTTCTTTAGGAATGTTCTCTTTGCTGAATATTTTTAAATTAAACATATCCTTTATGTCATCAAGATTTGAGTCAAGTACTTCTTTTAATTCTTTCTCTGTTAAAGGTGCTATGTCTATATTTCTATACAATGCCTGATTATATGCATGGGGGTCATAGTTTACAGCATAATAATTTTGTTTCATATGCCTCATTTCGTGGTGCATTGTACCTTGTATTTGTTCAATAGGCTGATTAGGGTCTATCTCAATCCTATTCATTATTTCAGCAGCTCCACCTTCAGTTTTACCATTTTTTGATACTTGCCCACTTACTAGCTTAAGTTTAAACTTACTATCTTTAAAGCCGAAGTTACGTTTAGCTTCCTCAAATACGGCTTGTATATATTCCTGTTTTGTCCCTGTAACACTTATCTTTTCAACCTCTTTATATCTATTAAGTATTTCAAGGGCTTCTTTTTCAGTTATATCTTCACGTAAGAATACGTCTTTAAATATCTTTTGCACTTCTGGCATGTTTTCTTGTAGCTTCAAAAACTTCTGCTCAATCTTTTTCAAGCCTTTAGTTATTTGATGTGAACGATAACCTTTAACCGCAAGTACAGTTCCTATAATAGCAGTTGCAATTCCACCCAATGTGAGTATAGTCTTAGTTTGTTTTGACATAGGCTGCTTATTTGATACCTGAACATTATCGGCTTGTGGAGAACGCTCAAAAGTTCCTGTTACAGTTTGAGCAGGATTACTAACATTACTGTTCATATTCCAGTAAGGATTTCTATTATTTACAGCATAGTTATTTGATATTCCTTCTACCATAGCTATTTACTCCTACTTATACTAATATAAAGTATTTGAAGTCTCAGAAATTGCCTGTTTGTAACACGCTTTGTAAGAATTGTTACAAATAAGCTTGTAGGTTGGGTGAAACCCAACAATTATTTGCATTCTAATCCTAACACCATTCTCATATTGTAGTATTCTTGTGTGGACTGTTTCATTACAGATACAATCCTATGATAGATATTTACATAGGCAATATACTGTGATACAATTTCTTTGTCGTTTGGTTCCAAAATAGTAACCTTATCGACACCATTATAAATTAGTTTGGGAGTTGTTTTTTATGTTCCATCCAATATATGGGATTAGGTCACTTAGTGCAATACCTGTGTATATTATTATGGCAGTTTTGGCATTGTGCTTTGGATTATTGCTTAAATATGCTTACAAACATAATACAAGACTTGCAAATATAATGAATAAAGCTTTTTCTTGGTATATGCTAATGAATATTATTCTTGCTCCAATTGCTATAATTGCTCTTATTATATTTATAGCCTATATTATGTTAAAGCATTAATTACATTCCAAACCTAATATCATTCTAAGATTATAATACGTCTGCGTATCCAATTTCATAAGCAATATCAACCTGTGATAAATATTGTACTTATTACCTAAATTTGTTATAATCTTTTTGTCGCAGGGTTCCAAAATGGTAACCTCGTCGACACCATATTAACTAACAAAAATGGATGTCAACCATTGGAGAAATTTATATGAGTAAAATTAAAGAAATGTATTACATACTTAGATTATATAGGCTTCACTCTAAATACTATGTAAAACTTGCTTACTTTTGGTTGTTTTCTTTTATTGTTCTTAGTTACTCTCGATATATTGTTATCAATCACATTATACCTGCTAAAATTGTTGGTTTAATTTTAGCTTTATTAGTTCTAATTGTCATACCATTAGGCAATATTTACTATATAATCCGAGTTGCCATTTCCATTGGTAAAAAATTATATAATGAAACTTATATAAATAAAAATCTTTGGATAAGTGATTTAATATATATTTTAACATTATTATACGTATTAACAATTAATTACTTTCCAAACCTAAAATTACTCTGAGATTATAATATGCCTGTGTATCAAACTTCATGAGCAAAATCAACTTATGATAAATATTGTACTTATTACCTAAATTTGCTATAATCTTTTTGTCGCAGGGTTCCAAAATGGTAACCTTATCGACATTATTTTAAATAATATCATTATGTATAATTTTTTGACACTAATACAAATTATATTACCAATCGCCTTCTTAATATACACTTTTGTTATATATTGGAACGGTGACAGACACGCAGAAACAGGACTTGGGAGAATTGCATTAACATCTCAAGCAAGTAATGAATTATTTGTTGTTATAATTTTTTTTATCATTTTACAACTTTTAGTATCTTATTTAATGAAGAAAGTTAAATAAAATAATTCTCCAAACCTAACACCATTCTCATATTGTAGTATTCTTGCGTGGACTGTTTCATAATATAAACTATGCGTTGATAAATGTTGTTAGGCAACATTTTTTGTGATACAATTGCACTGTCAATGGGTTCAAAATAGTAACCCCATCGACACCATAATAATGTTGGGTTTCACCCAACCCACGAACTATAATATAGGTATGTGTGAAGTGCAAATTTTACCAATTAATAATCAATATAAA
>CADCNZ010000219.1 GCA_902802935.1 uncultured bacterium
ATCTACGGCAAAGGCTTGCTTCTGTCGGAAAAGGCAGCCGCGGAAAAGGCAGCCGCGGAAAAGGCAGCCGCGGAAAAGGCAGCCGCGACAAAATGGGCGCTTTCCGAGAGAGAGAGAGCCCTAGTCCAAAAACTATCAATCGAATAACACCAATATAACAAGCGAAAGGAGGTGAGACGATGGCGGGAAACAGCAACAGCGGACGCAAGGCCAACCCGATGGCCGACACCTCGCACATGTCCAAGAAACAGGCGCAGATCAGACTCGACACGCTGAGCAACGCGGGACCCTTCGTCGGCTCCCTCCCTTGCCCCAGCGACATGAGCGAGACCGCCAAGAAGGAATGGCGGCGCATCATGCGGGAATACGCCAAGATGCCCGCGCAGATGCTCACCAAGCTCGACGTCGCGCCCCTCCGCCAGTACTGCGAGCTCTACGCCCAGTTCTACGAGGCGGAGCAGAAATGGATCAAGGACCTCCACTGCGCCGTCGCGTCCACCGACGAGACGACCCAGAAGGTCATCGACGCCATCCGCAAGACGATGATCAACACGGCCACGGCCATGCGACCCATCGCCGAGCAACTCCTGCTCACCCCGACGGGCAGGGCGAAGATGGGCACCAACCCAGCCACCCCAGAGGACCCGGCTAAGACGCTGGCCAACCTCCTCGGCGGCTTCCCCTCCATGAAGAAAGAGGGCATTGACGCATGAGCCACATCCTCGACTACTGCGAAGCCATCAGGCGCGGCGAGGAGTACCTCCCGCGGCTGCTTAGGGCCATGGACGAGGCAAGAGCGAGCGACGACGAGCTCCGGATCGAGGAGAGCGACGCCAACAGGGAGCGGCAGGCCAAGGCCTACCAAGCCCTCGGCGAAACCGTCTCCGAGTTCGACCAGTCCAGGATGGCCATCGTCCCGCGGCAGGTCCGCAACGAGTACCTCAACATCCTCGAGCCGATAGCCAAGGGCGAGGACCCCGACTACTACCTCGACCTCTCGAGCGTCCCGATACTCGGGCCAAGGGGCGAGGAGATCGGCAGGAAGGGCCCCGCGCAGCGGTTCATCGACTTCATCGAGGCGACCTGCCTCGTCCCCGAGGGCGAGAAGGCGGGGAGCCTCATCCGCTTCGAGCCGTTCCAAAAGGCCTACGCGGAGGCGCTCCTAGGGATAAAGGACCGCCTGACCGGGCGCAGGGCGTGCAACGAGAGCACGTTCACGGTCGCCCGCAAGAACGGCAAGACGGCGCTGCTATCGACCCTCGGCCTCTACGGCACCCTCGACACGCCCGGCGCCAAGGTCTACTGCGCCGCCACCTCCAAGGAGCAGGCGAGCCAGGTATACGACGCGGCGGTCTACTACGTGGACCACAACCCCGTCCTCACCGCCAACTTCCGCCACCGCGTGTTCCCGCGCACCGAGACGTGGATCGGCAACAGCCACTTCCGCGTCCTCCCCAACGAGACCAAGCGCCAGGACGGCCTCAAGGTGAGCCTCGGCATCATCGACGAGATCCACGCCCTGCCCCGCAAGATCTACGACCTCCTCAACCAGGCGACGACCGCCTTCCCCGAGCCGCTGATCGTCATGATCGGCTCCGCGGGCTTCCTGGCCGAGAGCCTCTACAAAGACAAGACGGAGCTCGCCGAGAAGATCGCGGCGGGCGCCATCGCCAACCCGCACTTCCTCGGGCTGAACTACTCCCAGGAAGGCGACAAGAGAATCGTCCTCGACTACGAGCCCCCGGTCCCCAAGGAGGACCCCGAGGCCAAGGCGAGGCGGGAGCTCAGGAACGCCGCCCGCCGCATCCAGTGGCGGAAGAGCAACCCGGGGCTCGGCACCATCAAGGACGAGACCCAGATGGAGCGGGTCGTCATCACGGCCCTCCAAGACCCCAACGGCCTCCCCGAGGTCCTGACCAAAGAGTTCAACATCGTCACCGCCGAAAGCGCCAAGCTCCTCCTGACCCCGGAGGAGATCGTCAGCGCAAGCACCCGGACGGTGATAGGCGACGAGGAGCTGAACAAGATCCTCGACGGGTGCCCCGGCGTCATAGGCGGCCTCGACCTATCGCTGGACAACGACCTCTCCGCCTTCATCTCCCTCGTCTTCGACAGGGAATGGAACCAGGGCGAGGGGCGCATCGTCGCCCTCTGCCAGGTATGGGCCTCCCGCGAGTTCATCGAGCAGCAGGAGACCGGCGGCGACATGAGGCGCAACACCTCCGCGGACGTTCCGTGGCGAGCGTGGATCGAGAGGGGCTTCGTCCGCATCGGCGGGGAGCACTACATCGACCCGAGCGTCATCGTGAGCTACACGGACGAGATGCGCGGGAAGTGGGGGTGGACCTACAAGTTCATCTTCTACGACCAATACGCCGCGGAAGGCTTCGCGACGGGCCTCGAGGCGAGGGGCTACGCCAGGAACAAGCAATTGTTCAAGGCGTACCAGCAGGACCGCTGGACCACCCGCCCCATGAAGCTCTGCAAGGCCTTGCTCAAGCAGCAGGCCCTATGGCTTCAGAACAACCCCGTGCTCCTCTGGGCGCTCTCCAACGTCGAATACGTGGAAAGCGACGAGGGCTTCATCAAGCCCGTGAAGAAGAGCAACGCCAAGGGGAACAAGATCGACCCCGCCAGCGCGCTGTTCGACGCGCTGAAGGGCTACGAGCTCAACTACACCCGCTTCATGCCCAACGGCCTCGGCATGCGCGACTTCCTAGAGGCCGACGAGAAGAAAGGAGAAGCCGATGGGACTGTTTGACTTCCTAAGACCGAACAAACACAAAGGCGCGGACCCGTTCAAGAGCAGCGGGGCGATCGCCAAGCTCGCCACCGTGCTGATGGCGGGCATAGGCGGAAAGCCCGACGCCGCGACCTGCGCGGTATTCCGCAACGGCGTCCTGGCGAACTCCCAGTTCATGAGCCTCATCGAGCCCACGCCCTTCCGCAACGGGCTCAAGCTCAAAGGCTCGGGCGGAAAGCCGATCCGCAGCGGCGAGGCCTACCTCCTGAAGGTGAGGCCGAACCCCGCGATGAACGCCAGCGAGTTCTGGCAGAAGGTCGCCGAGAACTACTACCTCGGCGTCTCCGTGGTATACGTCGAGAGGCGATGGGACGAGGAGGGGCGCGACGCCCCGGCCGCGTTCTGGCCGATCGACCTCGACCCGCAGAACGTGGATATCTCCGCGCCGACCTCCGACGGGCACGTCTGGCTCCGCTTCGGCCTCAACGGCAAGCGCATCGACGCCAGGGACGACGACCTCCTGATCTGGTCCTATGAGCCCTTCCGCGAACTGCTCCAGAAAAGCGGCGACGCGCTCCGCCCGTACCTCCGCACCATCGGCACGACGGTCGAGGGGCTCGAGGCGGCCGTGAAGGCATCGATGGCCCTGCGCTTCATCATCCTAGGCGGAGGCACCATCGGCCCGAGGGAGCAGAAGGCCGCGAGCGAGGAGATGTCCGAACTCCTAAGCGGCGCGAGCTCCGCGGTCACCCTGGACGGCGGGAGCCAAGTCGTGCAGGTCGCCGACCACGGCAAGTGGCCGCTGGCGCCCGAGATCGCGACCGTCGAGGACAAGGTCTACCAATACCTCGGCGTCACGCCCGCCATCATGAAGGGCGACTTCACCGAGGCGCAATGGGCGTCCTACTTCGCGAGGACCATCGCGCCCTTCAAGCTCAAGATCGAGCGCGAGCTGAACAGCAAGATCCTGACCAAGGACGAATACTTCAAGGGCAACGAGTGGCGCCTGGGCGTCGAGCGGCTCGAGGTCATCACCCCGAACACCGCCCTCAAGCGCGTCGACCTCAAGCTCAAGATGCCGCTGGTCTGCACCAACGACCTCCGCCAGGACATGGGGGAGGACCCGATCGACGGCGGCGACGAAATCCTGCAGAACCTCTCCTTTGGGAAACCGGGCGAGGCATCGATGCAGGAAGTCGAGGACGGCGGAGAAGGCCGTCCTAGCGAAGAAAGCCAAAAGGCCGGGGAAACTCCCGACCAAGGCAACGAAGAGGCCTAGAGGGCCCTAAAAACGAGAAATGGAGGTATTACCGATGCCATTAACCGACGAACAAGTGAAGAAAATCGCCGAAGAGGCCGCCAAGAAGGCCTCGGGCTTGCGCGATAGCGACTACCACAGGGCGTTCCAGGCCCGCTCCGTCGTCTCCGAGGACCCCGAAAAGGCCAACGAGATGATCATCGAGGGGCGCGCGGTCGTCTTCAACGAGACCACCACGCTCTTCGAGTACCACGACTCCTGGGAGAACGTGGACGTCCGCTTCGAGGAGGAGATCGACCCGCACGCCTTCGACGAGTGCGACAAGCGCAACCTCTTCTTCAAGGTAAACCACGAGGACAGCATCGTCCCGTGCGCCAGATACAAGGAGGGCAGGACGGGGCCCGGCACCATGTCCCTGAGCCTCCGCGAGGACGGGCTTTATTTCCAAGCCAACCTCGCCAACACCCAGACGAGCCGGGACACCTATGAGCTGGTAAGGAGCGAAGTCCTCACGGAGATGAGCTTCGCCTTCACCATATCGGCGAGCGAGACCACGCAGACCGAGGAGAAGCGGGCGGGGCAGTGCAGCCTGATCACGCTGCACCGCAAGGTCACCAAGATCGACCACCTCTACGACGTCTCCGCGGTGTGCAACCCCGCATACGCCAACACATCCCTATACGCAAGAAGCCGAGCCGACGCGGAGGCGCTGGTCCGGGAGGCGGTGGAGGCCGCCAGGCAGCAAAGGATGGCCAAGCTTCGCGAAATCGGCGCGAAGGCCCTGAGGGGCGAACCGACCGATTAGAAAGGTTCTGCACATGAACATCGAACAAATCAAGGCGGCCCTCGCTGCGAAGATGCAGCGCAAGGCCGAACTCGAGAAGCTGATCAACGGCGGAGAAGGCGAGCAGGAGCGCGACGAGACCAAACTCGCGGCCCTCGTCGAGGAAGCCAAGACCATCGTCCCCGAGATCAACAAACTCCAGGAAAGCCTCCGCTCAGCGCTTCAGGCGGAAGCCTCCCAAGCCTTCCAAGGCATCAACGAAATGAAGCCGGTCAAACCCACTGAAAGAAAGGAATCCACCATGACCACCAAGAACAAATTAGCCCTCATGCTCGGACTCGCCGCCCGCCGCAAAGCCCTCGACGAGAACATGGAGAACGCCGAAGAGGTCGCCTCCTTCATCCGCGCCAACCGCATGCCGGTCTCCCAGCGTGCCCTCGACAAGTCGCTCACCACGACCGCCGAGACCTTCGTCGCCGCCTCCGCCAACGCCGACGGCGTCAACAACGGCGGCATCTTCATCAAGACCACCGTCCTCCTCGACCTCCTCCGCGAGGAAAAGAAACTCACCCCCATCCTCAACGACATCCTCCCCTCCGCCGTCCCCGGCCTCACCGTCTTCCCGTACCGTGAGTCCCGCGGCTCCGCCATCGGCAAGAAGGAAGGCGCCAAGACCGCTGACGGCCAGATGAAGTGGGCCAAGCTCCAGCTCGTCAAGGGCGTCCTCCAGATCGTCATCAAGATCACCGACGAGCTCGAGGACCTCACCGACTTCGACTTCGGCTCCTACCTCGCCGAGCAGATCATCCAGGACCTCACCGAGGACTGGAGCGCCGAGTTCATCTACGGCACCGGCGTCGCTGACGCGGCTGGCGCCGACCACATCGCCGGCATCACCGTCGGCGTCGATCAGGCCAAGACCATCACCATCGCGGCCAACGCCCACCCCGCCATCTCCGACATCGAGAGCGCGGTCAAGAAGCTCACCGGCTCCTATCGCCGCGGCGCGAAGATCTACGTCTCCCAGAGCGTCTACGACATCCTCGCCTTCTCCAAGGACAGCCACGGCGACTACATCCTCCCCGTCCTCAACGGCGGCAACGGCGTCACCAGCTTCTCCAACCTCCCCGTCCTCCTCGATGAGACCCTCAAGGAAGACGAGGTCATCGTCGGCAACGTCGGCAAGTACTACAAGGTGAACATGCTCCGCGCGCTCCGCCTCGAGAAAGCCCGCGGCGAGGAAGGCGCGGTCGCCGGCCTCACCACCTACGTGGCCTCCGAGTTCTGCGCGGCCAAAGCCGTCCCGAACGCCTTCGTCTGGATTAAGAAGACCGTTTCCGCCTAATCCGACAAAAATAATTCCCCCTTAGGGGCTTCCACCAAAAAGCCCCTAAAGGCTTACCAAGAAACTACTAATGAAAGGAGGCAGCGCGAATGGCTACCGAACCCCATTACATACTGACCGAGAAGGAGGCCCTCGACGCCTTGCGCCTCGATCCGTCCTTCGACCGGGAAGAGCTCAGGGACTACATCGCCCGCGCAACCTCCGAGCTTGACGAGACCTGCGACTTCCGGTGGGAGGACCAAACCCCCATCGACCCCGACGCCAAGACCGCCGCCCGCATCATCCTCATCAACGACTTCTACCGCGGCAACAAGGACTACGACCTCGAGGCCGTGGCGGAGAAATGGAAGAAGCGGATGCGCGCCAAGGCCAAGGTCCTGAAGGAGGGCAGGCCATGAGCGGCTACAAGTACCCCGCCAAGAACGCCCGCGTCTCCCTCTACCGGGAGAAGCGGGTCAAGGTCAAGGCGGAGGGCGCGAGCTCGTACAAGGTCGAGCGGCAATCGCTCCACCCAGGCATCGAGAAGCTCCGCGCGTACTGCAACCCCATCGCCCCCGACGTCTCGTCCCACGACACGGCCGAGTTCGCCAGGCAGCGCGTCCTCGTGGTGATCAACTTCATCCCGGGCGTCGCGACCGGCGACAAGGTCCAATGGGGCGACAGGAGGATGAAGATCGTCCTCCCGCCCGACGACTTCGAGGGGCGCCACCTAGAGCTCAAACTTACCTGCGAGACGGAGGAAGCCGACCTATGACCGCCATCGAGAGCCTGCAGAAGGCGATGCCGGCCGCGGCGGCGATCCTCCTCTCCGCGGGACTCGTCGAGGGCGAGTCGCTGGACCCCGACGAGATACCAAAGCGCGACGGCGTCATCTTCTGGCCCTTCCGGTGCGAAGACCCGGCGGCGACCAAGAAGGAGACGTTCTGCGTCTATAAGATCCAAGGCCTCGATCCCACGGTGCGGGGCGACGACCGAAGCGACAGGTCCGCGACCGTCTACATCGACTTCTGGACCCTCCTGCCCATCACGGACAAGAGGCTCGGGAAGACGATCAAGATGGTCGAGGAGAAATTCACCGAGGCGGGATGGTCCATCGAGCTGGGGGCCTCCCCGTACTACGACAGCTCGAGCAAAAGGCACCAGCTGACGCTCTCGGCTGAGAAGCCGATCGAATAAAAGGAGGGCAAACATGGCCTGCAAACAATTCAGAATCTTCCCCATCACCGGATGGGACAGCGACGGCTTCCCCACCGTGGGGAACCCCGTCAAGCCCTGCGTGCCGGCTTCCGGCAGCAAAGAAGTGGTGACCTCTTCGCTCACCGCCACCCACAGCACCAACTCCGCCGACCTCAACGCCGACGACGCCTCCGAGCAGATCTTCGCCGTCACCGGCTACGACCTCTCGGTCAGCATCTACGGCGCCGACGCGGACTTCCTCGCGGCCATCGGGCTCGCGACCAAGGACGCGGCCGGCAACCTCGCCTTCAAGACCAGCAACGACGTCCACGTCGCCGCCTTCGTCAAGGGCGAGGACCAGAAGGGCAAAGCCTACGAGTATTTCTTCTACGACCTCGTGGCGCGCCCCTTGGACGTCAACGTCCAGACCAAGGTCGCCGGGCAGGTGGCCGAGCCCATCCAGCTCAACTTCCGCGGCGCGCCGATCTCCACCTCGAGCTACGGCGACATCCCGTGGTTCAAGGTCTTCCAGGGCAACACCGGCTATGTGGCCGGAGAGGTCGCGGCGGCCGACTTCTACAAAGGGACGGCCAGCGTATGACGAAGACCGTCTACAAAGGGCACACCCTAAGGGTCGACGGGAACCTCCCCGAGGTCTACGTGGACCTATTCGACCACGACCTCAGCGAAGACACCGAGAAGAGCTTCATGGTGAGCTCCCGCCTCTACGTCGCGGCGCGTGAGAACCACCGCAGGGACGAGGCGAGGAAGGCCGCCAAGGACCCCGCCTACGAGCAGGATCCGGACGTCAAGGGCAAGACCGTCGAGGACTTCCGCGACGAGTTCGACCTGGGCTTCGCCACCAGCGGCATCCTCAACGAGCTGCTCCTGGGGGAAGCGAAGCCGGCGACGGCGGAAGCGGCGGATCCGAGCCTGCCCCTCTGATCTTCGCCATCGCCCTCGCCGTCGGCGAACTAGGGCTCCCCAGGGAATACCTCCGGCTGCTGTCCCTGGCCGACGTCGGCCGCTTCATCAAGTGGCGGACCAAGCCAAGCGAAAAGAAGCCCGGGGAATACACCGAAACGATCGAACTATGAGAAAGGAGGCGCGCACATGGCCAAAGGCGAAAGCCCACTGACGAACCTGCTCGCCTCCCTCTCGTCGACCCTCGCCCCAGCCGCGATGGAAGCGGCCAAGGCGGAGCTCGACAGAGCGGGCGACGAGACATACGAGAAGATCAAGGCCGGGACCCCCGTCAGGACCGGCGCCCTCAAGGCCTCGCTGAGGAAGGAGAGGGTCGAGAGGCGCGGCAAGTACGGCACGCGCATCTACTACGACGGCTACGATGAGAAGGGCACGCCCTACCAGCTCATCGCGAACGCCCTGAACAAGGGCGGGGAGGGGACGGGCTACTCCGCCACCCACCACATCGATGAGGCCGTAAGGGGCCTTAAAGGGCTCGATGGCAGGATTGCCGAGGCAGTCGAGAAGGCCATCGAGGAAGAAACGAAGAAAGGAGGCTAGGCAATGGCCGAAACGCAAGTAACGAGAAACCTGAGCGAGATAGACGCCGAGCTGAAGAAGATCAACTCGACCCTGCGCTCCGCCGCCTCCGACTCGAGGGCCCTGGACAAGGCCCTGAGGCTCAATCCGTCGAGCCTTCAGCTGGCGAGGACGCGGACCGCGGCGATGCGGAACGAACTCGAGCTGACGAGGCAGAAGCTCGACGCATTGAGGAAGAAGCAGAGGGAATACGACGACGCGGTGGCCAAGGGGCTCCCCGTCGATCAGCAGAAGTACCAGAAGCTCAAGAACGAGATCGCGCTGACCGAGGCGCAGGTCGAAAGCCTGACCCGGGAGACCAAGAAAGCCAACGGCGCGAGCCTCGACTCCCTGAAGTCCGGCTTCTCCGGGCTCGCCAAGGCCGCCACGGCGTGCATCGCCGCGGTCGCCGCCCTCTCCGTCGCCTTCGCCAAGGAAGGGGACGAGATCGACAAGACGAGCAAGAAGCTCGGCGTCTCCGCCGAAACCTACCAGCGCTGGGCCTACATCTTCGAGATGGAGACCGACAACGCGAGCAACTACGCCTCCGCGATGAAGTCCGTGCAATCGCTGCTCGGGCAGGTCGCGAAAGAGTCGCCCAAGGCCGAGAGGGCCCTCGCCCTCATAGGGCTCACGATGGACGACCTGAAGGGAAAAGGCGCCCAGGAGGCCCTGCAGACGATCATGCGGGCGCTGTCCGGGATTAGCGACGAGGAGGCGCGCCTAACGGCCGCAAACGTCCTCCTAGGCGAATCCGGGGCCAACGTCGCCCAGATCGCGATGCTGACGGGCGACGAGCTCGCCGAGCTCAACAAGGGCTTCGAGCAGAACGGCTACCTCTCCGACGATCAGGTGGCCAAGGCCGCGGAAGTGGCCGACGCCTTCACCGAGGTCAAACAGACCTACAAGGCCGTGGTCGCCGAGATCGGCGCCGCCTTAGCCCCGGCGCTAAAGAGCATCGCGCAAATCGCCAAGAGCCTCGCGCCCATCGTCACGGCCCTCGCCAACGCCTTCGCGGGCTTAGGCCAGACGGGCCAGCTCGCGGCGCTGGGGGCGCTCGCGGCGCTCGCCACGCTGCCCTCGCTCATCGTGGGCATCGCGACGCTGAAGAAGAGCCTCGACGGCCTCTGCACGAACCCGGTCATGGCAGCGGTGGCGGGGG
>CADCNZ010000220.1 GCA_902802935.1 uncultured bacterium
ATATTGTCTAAATTAAATTCCCACGCTAATATAGAATAGAAAAATTTTAGTAGTCCGATATTCCTTTATAAAGGTATTACCAATGCGGAATGTAAATATTATCGGTGTCGCTAGAAATAAATAGGGGGTAGTACGCCTTGTTATTTTGTTGTAGCGCTTATTTTTGCGCTGAAAGAAAATTAAAACTTTATGATAATACGACGCATAAGCATAGGACTTTAGAAGTAGGACAATGCCCGAAATGCGGCGCGCTTAAAGTTATTGTTAAACAATACCGAATAGAAGACGGCAAATATAGCGAACGCAAGCCAAAGAACTCTAAAGAGGTAGCAAGATTTATTAAGAAGTATGAGAAAGAAGCATACTACGAAACCCCGGACTTAAAACCCAAATACGGCACAAAAGCGAATATGTCATGGACTTATGCCGACGCTTCTAAAAGCGGTTGGGTAAAAGATTTTAACAATGTTAGACAATTCAAATTAGACCAAACGATACGGGTAGTTAGTTAATGCAATTTACCGTATCTAATAAACATTATCTAAAAAACATACTAAACGACGCGTATAGGAATTATAAAGACGGTACGATATTACATATAGAGTACGAAGAAGTAAAGCAAGAAAAAACATTAAAACAACTTGGCTTTATATTCGGCGGTCTTATTAAATGCCTTATACGATTCTTTAGTAATTTAGGCTATCAATACGAAGCCTACATGATAAAAGATTGGTTATATCAAGAGTGCGGGCGCGTACAAAATATAACGCTACCAAACGGAAAACAAATTACATATTTAAAAACATTATCTTCAATGACAAAGGCAGAAGCGGCCGCGTTTATTGACGATATTATAACATTTATAGATAATAGCCCTATATTTGAGGGGTTTGTATTACCCCCCGAATTACGCTATAGTTGGACGCATAACATAGATAAACATAAATTAAATGTTATGCGCAACGCGGACATAAATAACTTTGATTCGGGTTATTTGTTATATCAGAGTAAACAAACTTGTATTAAGTGCGGCGCGCGCGGCGGTATGGTTTACCATTTGAAGAAGCCGTACACGAAAGACTATTACACCTTGCCATTTTGCGCTAGGTGTTATGATGATGTAAACACCCGCGGCGAATCGTATTTAAGACAGGATATTAAAGCGGTGTTAAATGGTTTAAGTCTTGAAGACTTTACACTATTAGCATATCAACGCTATCGGGCTTCTTTTTCATGTAGAACTCCTATTAAAGAGTAACAACCGCCCCCATGCGGGGCGGTATCTACTTACAAGCACACAAAAAGCGAGGGCGAAAGGGTCAAAAATAACGAAAACGGCGAAAACTCAATAAAATCAACGGGTTTGGCGGGTTAGGTACTTCCCCGACCCCCAAGGCCATGCGGGTCAGCAAATGCGCGGGCTTTTTCTAGGTATAAGTTAAAATGTTCGTTTCGTTTTTCGTTTTTACCTTGTAGTTATTGTTATATTTGGCTTTTGGCGAATTGATATATAAAATATTCGTTTCGCTTTTCGTTTCAAAGGCTTGTAAATAAAGGTTATGGGCGTTTCGCATGTCAGAATTAGAAGCGGTAAAATCAAAACTTAATTTATTATCCGAAATTCTTGGAATATCTACGCGAAGAATACAACAATTAGTAGAAGACGGAATACTACCCGCGCCGGATAAGCAAGGCGCTTACGATATTCCCGCATGTGTTCAAAGTTTTTATTATAACGAATTTACGAATGGCGAAGACGAAGAATTAGACGGACGCTACGAACGGGCAAGAAAAGCAAAGGCTGAAGCCGACCGCATAGAATACGACTTAAAAATAAAACAAGGCTTATATTTACAAGCCGATTTGGTACAAAATGAGATAGAAAAAAGTATAGGTAATTGCCGCGCAAAACTATTAGCGCTTCCGCGTAAATTTACGCCGCAAATATCGGTAGCGCAAAACCCGAACGAAATAGAAGAAATATTAACGAACGGAATAACGGAAGCACTAAACGAACTAATAGAGCCGGTTTTTAATGATACAATTACAAGAGATACCGAAAATACGGGCGATAATTAAAAACGCTTTTGGCGTTTGGAAAAGCCCGCCAAAATTGACAATATCGGAATGGGCAGACGAAAAGCGCTATTTAAGCCCGGAAGCGTCGGCCGAACCCGGTAAATATAAAACCGACCGCGCAGAATATCAACGCGGAATTATGGACGCTTTTAGCGACCCCGCGACTGAACGCGTTATAGTTATGTCAAGCGCCCAAGTTGGTAAAACCGAGATATTAAACAATATTGTAGGGTATTTTATAGACCAAGACCCAAGTACAATATTAAACCTACAACCGACTTTAGAAATGGCACAAACATGGTCTAAAGACCGTTTAGCGCCAATGGTTAGAGATAACCCATGCTTAACTGATAAAGTAACGGAATCAAAAGCAAAAGACGGTAAAAATACAATTTTGCATAAACTATTCCCCGGCGGCCATATTACAATAGTTGGGGCGAATAGTCCGGCGGGGCTTGCTTCAAGGCCGATTAGAATAGTATTATGCGACGAGGTAGACCGCTACCCGGCAAGCGCGGGTACAGAGGGCGACCCCGTAAACCTTGCTATTAAGCGTACTACTACTTATTGGAATAAAAAAATAGGGCTTTTTAGTACGCCAACTTTAAAAGGTATAAGCCGAATAGAAGCGGCTTTTGAAGAATCAGACCAACGCTATTTTTATGTACCTTGCCCGCATTGTGGAAAGTATCAACGCTTAAAATGGTCGCAAGTTAAATTTAACGATAACGACGCTTCAAGCGCCTATTATGAATGCGAACATTGTAGGGCGCATTTAACCGATACGGATAGGGTAAGGGCTATAAGGTTGGGTTATTGGAAAGCCGAAAAGCCTTTTAAGGGTGTAGCCGGTTTTCATTTGAACGAATTTTACAGCCCTTGGCGTAAGATAACCGACATAGTACAAGA
>CADCNZ010000221.1 GCA_902802935.1 uncultured bacterium
AAGGTTTTAATTGCATCAACCTGTTCTGTAACCTGCATATTTGCAATCTCTGCTGAAATTGCAGTACCGGCTCTTGCCCCAATAGAGAGCGCGACAAATGCAGGTGCTATTTCTCTTATAATTACAACTGTAAGTGTCCCGCCCACATAACTATCAGCACCACTCATTAAAAACTGCTTCGATACCTGAATCGTTATAACAGCAGCAGCAACAAAAGAAATAGTCAAAGATATCAAAAGTGAATCATAACTGATAAGTGCCGCCTGTGATAAAGCATGCTTTAACCTCATCTGCCCCGAGCAGATGTATTTAACTGAACTAAAAAGATTTTGTAAACATTTCCCTAAAAAGGTTATGCCGTTATAAATAAAACTAATCATAAACAGGTACGCACCAATTCTTATACTTATTAACCTTACCTTTTACAACATCAAAATACAATTTTTGAAGTGTTGAAGTGATTTCACCCATCTTTTCATTACCGACTGGACGCCTATCTATTGTTGCAACAGGTGTAATTTGGGCTCCCGTACCGCATACAAACATTTCATCCATTATGTATAATTCTGTACGGTCAACTTCTCTTTCCTCAACCTCAATTCCGATATCTTTTGCAAGCTCCATAACCGTATTTCTTGTAACACCTTCTAAAATATCATCAGTCGGGCAGGTGGTAATCAGTTTGCCGTTTTTAACAAACATCATATTCATAGCAGAACCCTCTGTAACCTGTCCTGATTCAGATAATACAATCGCATCATCAAACCCCATATTATGAGCATCTGTGTTGATTAGCGCAGCATTAGCATACGCACCGGCAATTTTTGCCCTAGGTGGTATTGCATTATCGGATGTTCTGCGCCAACTTGATATACACAAATCCAACCCTTTTGACATATCGTAATAGTCGCCAAAAGGGGTTGTAAACAAAAGATATGAAGTTTTTGTGTTATCAAGCCCCGGACTGATTTTATGACTTGATACATATAGTGTAGGTCTTATATAGACATCTTGCTTATAATTATTCTTTTTAAGAAGCAGAACTGTTTGTTCACATAATTCTTCTACTGAATACGGACAATCCATCAACATAATTTTTGCACTTCTTAAAAGTCGTTCATAATGTTCTTTCATTCTGAAAATATACATTTGTTTATCAGAATCATTGTAATAGGCTCTTATCCCCTCAAACACACTTGTACCATATAAAAACGACTGTGTTTTAATTGAAATAACGGCCTTATCGGACTCTATATATTTCCCTTCAAAAAATACATATTCTTTCATAATCTCTCCAAATCTAAAACAAGTATATCTGTTCAACAGGCATTTTGCAAATAAGATAACAAACTTAACTAAATTTAATCAAAAATAAGTCATATAATTTGATTTTTCCTGTGTTTGGGATATAATCAAGTGTAACTTGTACATTATTGGGGAAGTATACTATGGAGCTTAATTTTCAAGATTTAATATTAAACTTATCAAAGTTTTGGTCAGACTACGGTTGTGTAATTCAACAGCCTTATGATACTGAAAAGGGTGCATCTACAATGAACCCTGCAACATTTTTAAGAGCACTCGGCCCTGAGCCTTGGTCAACTGCAATGGTTGAACCTTGCAGACGCCCGACCGATGCAAGATATGGTGAAAACCCTAACAGATTAGGTCACTATTTTCAATATCAGGTTATTTTAAAACCATCACCTGATAATGCACAGGAATTGTATCTGAGCAGTCTTGAAGCAATGGGTATTGATTTATCAAAACACGATGTAAGATTTGTTGAAGATAACTGGGAATCACCTACTCTCGGTGCTGCCGGTGTAGGCTGGGAAGTTTGGCTTGACGGTATGGAAATCACTCAATTTACATACTTCCAACAGGTTGGCGGTATTGAAGTAAAACCTGTTGCCCTTGAAATTACATACGGTCTTGAACGAATCGCAATGTATTTGCAAAACAAAGAATCTGTTTTTGATATTAACTGGAATAATAACCTGAAATATGGCGAAATTTATCTTCAGAATGAAATAGAACAATCAAAATATAATTTTGAATATTCAGACGGTAAAACCTTGTTTACCTTGTTTGACTTATACCAAAAAGAAGTCGACAACTGCGTAAATGCAAAACTCGTTTTACCTGCTTATGATTATGTTTTGAAATGCTCACACACTTTCAATCTGCTTGATGCAAGAGGTGTAATCAGTAAGGATGAACGTATAAACTTCATTAACAGAGTAAGAACCATGGCGGCTTCAGTTGCGTCACTTTATGTTGAACAACGCAGAGAAATGGGCTTCCCGCTTTGTAAAAAAGAAACAGCTAAAGTATAAGGAATAAAGAATAATAATGACAAGAAAACACATATTAGAAGGGTTTTTCACAAAAATTCTTACAAGGAAAAATCCTGAACAGATGTTAGCTACGGCATCAAAAGCCGGTTTAGAAAAGACCTTAACCGCAATTGACCTTATTATTTTAGGGGTTGGTGCAATTATAGGATCAGGTATATTTGCTGTTGTAGGTATTGCAGCAGCAGGTGAGGCAGGAACTCCGGGAGCAGGGCCTGCACTTGTCGTATCAATGATTATTGCAACAATTGCAAGTATCTTTTCAGCAATGTGTTACAGTGAATTTTCAACAATGATTCCTGTCGCAGGTGGCGCTTATACTTACACCTTTGTCACATTAGGTGAGTTTTGTGCCTGGATTGTCGGCTGGTTATTAACACTTGAATATCTTTTCGGATATATAGGGGTTGCCTGTTCGTGGTCAAACTATGTTACCCATTTCTTTCAGGGGCTTTCAGTATCAGGTCACGATTTTAGTTCATTAACACAAAATATGCCGTTTCTGGCTGATTCATACAAGTATTTAACCACACACGGGGTTGATATCCCTGCAATATTTATTGTTTTAGTAACAACTGCAATGCTTATAAAAGGAACTAAAGATTCAACAAAAATGGCTGCAATTATGGTTGCGGTTAAGTTAACTGTTATAGGTTTATTTGTAGTATGCGGTGCACACTTTGTTCACCCTGCTAACTGGCAGCCGTTTGCTCCAAACGGATATCAGGGCATATTTATGGGTGCCTTCACAATCTTCTTTGCTTATGTGGGTTTTGATGCACTTGCAACAACTGCAGAAGAATGTAAAAACCCTCAAAAAGATTTACCTATCGGGATTATAGGTTCACTAATTATAACAACACTTGTTTACATATCTGTTGCACTCGTTTTGACAGGTATTTATAAAACAAGCGGGCCTGTTGATCAGGGATTTTTGGATGCTCCACTTGCGTTTGTTATGAACTTGAACAATGTTAAATACATACCTGAATTGATATCAGTCGGTGCAATTGCAGGATTAACTTCAGTTTTGATGGTATTACACCTTGCAACTACAAGAGTTTTATACGCAATGAGCAGAGATAATTTCCTGCCGGGTGTATTTCAAAAGTTACACCCTAAGTTCAAAACACCGCATGTTTTAACATTGTTAGTTGCGTTCCTTTGTATTATAGGAACATTTACATTCAACGTAAGTGATGCAGCAAACCTCTGCGTATATGGTACATTCGCATCATTTATTGTTATATGTGTCGCAGTATTGATATTAAGACATATTGATCCTGAAAGACCAAGACCGTTTAAAGTTCCGTTTTCGCCGTTATTCCCAATGCTTGGGATAATATGTTGCGGCGGACTTATGATATATTCCTTTAAGGAACTGAAGGATTCCTCAATGTTATTTGGAATTTGGATTGTTCTGGGTATAATTATATATGCACTCTACGGTTATTCTAAAAACCGCAGAGCCGAAATGAATAGTATAGAAGTAAATGAAAATGATAAAGACCTTATTGCAAAATAATTTAGTAAGCAATTTGCTGAGATGTAAAAAACCTGACGAGTTAATAGAAGCAGGAAGTAATTCCGGCTTAAATAAGACTCTCAATGTTTTTGACCTTATTGTAATAGGTATCGGTGCTGTTGTAGGCACAGGTATTTTTACAATCATCGGTATTGCTATACAAGGCGGGCAAAATACAGTAGGCGCAGGCCCTGCGGTTATAATATCAATGCTCCTGGCGGCACTGGCAAGTGTTTTTTCAGCATTATCATATTCTGAAATATCAGCAATGATTCCGGTTGCAGGCAGCGCCTATACTTATACCTATGCAACAATGGGCGAATTTATGGCGTGGATGGTAGGCTGGATACTTATGCTTGAGTACGCAATTGGAAATATCACAGTTGCAAGTGCGTGGTCAGGATATTTTGCACAGTTTTTAAAAGGGTTTAAACATGTTCTTCCTGCATGGATAACAAGTTGCCCTCTATGGCTCAGAAATGACTACAGAACAATGTATGTGATGTGTGATAAGTTTAACTGGAATCCGCATGATGTTATGCCGTTTTTACATTTACCGTTTAATATTGAGATCCCTATTGCATTAAATATTCCTGCAATACTTATTGTATTCCTGCTTACTGTTTTACTTGTAAAAGGGGTAAAAGAATCAACAAGATTTGCAAGTGTTCTCGTTGCCTTAAACCTGTTTATAATCACATCCTTTATTGTTGTTGGTTCTTTTTATGTTGCACCTCATAACTGGTGGGAACCGTCATTTATGCCGCACGGTGTAAAAGGGGTATTTATGGGAGCATTTACAATATTCTTTGCATATATTGGCTTTGATGCAATCTCAACTGCGGCAGAAGAAACAAAAAAACCGCAGAGAGATTTACCTATTGCAATTTTAAGTACACTCGTTATATGTACAGTGTTATATGTACTTGTTGCGCTTGTATTAACGGGGATATTACCTTGCAGTGCAATTGATACGCAGGCACCATTAGCACACGCAATGAGATGTATCGGCAAAGACTGGTATGCAGGTTTAATATCAGTCGGTGCACTTTGTGCCCTGACAACAGTTCTTTTAATCTATCAGTTGGGTACTACAAGAATTTTGTTTGCAATGAGCAGAGATAACTTTTTACCAAAATCATTAAATGCTGTTCATAAAAAATATAAAACCCCGCACATTATGACATGGCTATCAGGGCTCATTGTTATTATTTGTGCTTTATTTATGGACTTAGATGTATCTGCAGCATTGTGTAATTTTGGTACATTTACATCATTTATCTTGATTTGTATTATGGTTCTTATTCTCAGAAAGACTGAACCTGACAGACCAAGACCGTTCAAAGTTCCATGCTGCCCGTTATTTCCGATTCTCGGGATACTAACATGCTCATTATTGATGTGGTGCAGATTCGCAAACGATTCTGATTCACCACTGTATTTCTTATTATGGCTGTTAATCGGGCTTGGGATATACGCATTCTATGGATATGCAAATAAAAGAAGACATGACTCTTGAAAAATTGAAAAAACAAATTAAAATAATAATAGAGTTGCAATTCAGATTAAACTATGGCTTATATTGATACATATAAAAAGGGCAAAGTAACCGGAACCGCTGAGAGTGATGAAATAAATGTAAGCGGTTATACTATTGTGGATAAAAACGGGAATGAGAAGCCTGATGTAAACAAAAAGTTTAAAGGAATGACCATCAATGCAAAAGGCGGAGACGACTTTATAACCGCAACAAAATATATTGATACAATTAACTGCGGAGATGGGGATGATACTGTATATTCTACCCTCGGAAACGATAAAATAACAGGCGGAAAAGGGCAGAATACTCTTATCTACAGCGGTAGTTTTGATAAAGATACTATTACCCTGACTAAAGGTGAAAAACTCAAAATAGATGTGCAAAGTTATGAATTAACAGGAAAAGATGATTTAGATATTAAAGTATCAGGAAAAAATCTGATAATCATTGTAAAAGAATATGGTACAATTACCCTGAAAAACTTTGCAAAATCAAATGTTACGGGTGCCGAGGGGTCTGTAAATATTATATTTGGAAATGATAACACTCTTAATCTGAATCAGGACAACTACTTATCATATATAGCCAAAGATTTTAACAGTAAAGGGGGATTCACAGGTTCAAGATTTAATGAATCTATAGATGCGAGTTTGTTGCAGCACAATGCAACAATTTCCGCTAAAGGCGGTTATAACATAATTAAAAGCACAGTAGGTTATACAGATAAAATAACCGGTGGTAATGACGGAAACGAAATTGAAACCTATGACGGAAATAAAACAGTAACTACCGGAACCGGCAAGGATATTATTAAAGTTTATGGTGGGAATACCAATAAAATAACCGCAGGTAACGGTGACAATGAAATATCTTTATACGGATCAGGTACTAACACTGTAAAAACAGGGAAAGATAAAGATACCTTTAATATTGAAGGGCACACAATCTCGACTATATATGCAGGCGGTGAGGTAAATACCTTCAACATAAATAATACAGGTGGCGATTTCGGTGCTATCACATTAAAAGAACAAAATCTAAATGCAACTCAAAAAATTGTTTTCTCAGAAAAATTAGACAGTGATTATGTATTTTCAAAAATTGGGAA
>CADCNZ010000222.1 GCA_902802935.1 uncultured bacterium
ACTCTTTTGGCTGCAGGCGGTATAGGGATTCTTGCAGGTTTGTATCGTATGAACTTAAAATATATTGACAAACTAAAAGACGATCCTGGTGGCGCAAGAATATATTTGGATATGTTGGGTGATAATTATTTGGATTCATAATTATTGTTTTGGTAAAACTATTAAGAATCCAAACCTAATTTTTTAAATATTGATGTTAAAAATACTTTGTACAGGATTTTGGCAATCTTAACAAAAAGAAAAAATATAGTTAAACAGCATTAGTTCTGTGTTATAATCATTCAAAAGTACTTTATTTATGGAGGTTTATTATGAAAATATGTAGTATCAACCGCACTCCTGTTTGCAGCTCCTCTGCAACCAAAATGTATCAATTTAGTGGTAATATGTTTAATAAAATGAAACGCAGTATGTTAGCACTGGCATTAACAGGCGGTTTATTTATGGCACAACCGATTCAAGCATCCAATAACATGGATAATTTTAATCCATCTGCCGAAACAAACATTCCCGCAAATAAATATTCTATAAATTTTCTTAAAGGAGCGGCAATTTTTTTATTTGCAATGTTTGGAATTGCTAAAATAAGCGATTTTTTATCCAACAATGATAAAAATACAAAAGCATCTTAATGATTTTATAGAGTATATTTTGCATTCAAACATTATCAATCATAAATTTGCTATAAGTGCGTAGGTTGGGCGAAACCCAACAATAACAAGCCAAAGTAATATTTTTATGTTAAAAATTATCAAAATCTCTGTTCTATCATCTCAAACCGACTGTTCTTTTACATTTGGACTTTTTGTCCAAAAAATTGCACTCTAAAGTAGGGTTGACTTTAGTCAACCAAAATGTGTAGGTAGACTGAAGTCTACCCTACCTGCTAAACTCAAGTGTTTGTTGTTTTTCATTTCTACCAACTCCTTTCTGCATTGATTCTACTATACTTGATGCATTGGTGCTGCGTTTACTTCTTGGATGAAATATATATCTACCAACTCATAATGTAACAATTTGGCAATTAGTTCTCTTAAAAATACTTTATATAGAAGAGGAAGTAAATAATTATTTAATATGACAAGAATTAATAATAAATCATTAGATTTGAATATCAGTAATGTCGGAGAAGCAAAAAGACATTATTCATCTTCTAAGAACGATCAAATTGCAGAAAAATTATCTGGAACGACCAACCTTGACGGAAATATTGATGATTTTCAACAGGGTAAAACCCCAGATTGTGTTTTATTAGCTCAAATAAAAAATATGAGCAGAAAAACTTGGGGTAAAAAATATCTAAAGGATATCATTAGACCTGATGGTCAAGGAGGTGTTTGCATTACATTTAGAGGTTCCAAAATTGAACAAAAAGAGTTCCACATAACAAAAGATGAAATATTAGCCGTACGCCAAAAACAAAAAAAACTTTCATATAGAGATATAAAAGGTAAAATACATTCAACTGGAGAATTTTCAACGGGAGATGATGATATTTTAGCAATAGAATTAGCTCAAGAAAAAGCAATATATATAACATTCAACTACATTGAATTTATAACTGGTAAAAAAACTGTTTCTTTTGATATAAAAAATCCAGATATTGCACATGATATTCTGGATAAAGCAAAAAGAGATTTTGATAATTACATTACAATATTCTCGTTTAAAGAAAATAATAAATATGGATTAAAATATGGCCATGCATACGAGGTTATAGGTTTTGAGAAAGATAAAGATAATAACCCACTCATAAGACTATGCAATCCCTGGGACACGTCAAATGAGATAGTTTTAGACTACTATGATGCACTAGTTTCTCTTTACTCAATGAAAATAATAGAGAATCCCGATAAACACTCTGATTGGTTTACAGCCTTAGATGAACAAACAAGTAATACTGATGTAAAATCAATGCAGTATTACTATAAAGAAAAAACGGTTAATAAAGAAATCTCAACGATATCAAAGATTATAAGTATTGACGATAATCAGAAACGA
>CADCNZ010000223.1 GCA_902802935.1 uncultured bacterium
AATGGTGTAACATTTATTTGGTTTACTGACGGTTGTGGTTGGAACAGCGCAAGACATAATCTTGAAGAAACTTTTGATGTTTTAGATACAGTATATAATATTCAAGATTTAGAAGATGGAATACTAAACATCTTGTAAAGAATTTATATTGTTATAAAAAATTTCTTTAATTTGTTTATATAAACATTCCGACCCTGCTGCGCCTAATCGCGTTTCTGGCGACTCTATGTCCATACTTTCTTTAATATGTTCAAAAATTAATTTATAATTATCTTCTGAATGTTTTTTATTAGTATAAAAATCTTTAAATAATTTCATAAATGCACTATAACCAGAAGTTTTACATAAAATTGAGCTTGGATTACACCATTTATCTTCAAAAGAATATTTTATTGCATTAAAATATTCTTCCAATATTTTATATATCTTATCTTCTTCTGAATTTTTATAGAATTCCCAGAAAATATATTCTTTCGTATCTACATATATTTTATCTAATTTCTTTCTATCATTATTACTATCTATTAAAATGTTTCGAATAGTGGTTGTATCACTATTTTTATATATGTATTTTAATATACTTTTATTAAAGGAATATTGGGAAATAATTCCACTTGAAGAAGTTATATCTTTTTTACCGAGCATCTTTATTGCATTGTACCAAGGACTACCTTCTCTATTATTGAATACCTTTGCGATTGAATGAACACAATTTTCAGGAGTTGTTATTCTTGATAATTCTGCCAAATCAGAAACAAGAGATGGCTCTAACTTGGTTTGAGTTGTATTTATAATAGAGAATATATATGCTTGGTCTTCGACGTCAGCATTCAGAAAGAATGTTACCAATAAATCAAAGTCTTTTGCTACAGGGCTATTTTCAAATCCCCATAAGCGATGTTGTCCATCAATAATTTGAAATGCTTTTTCATTTATATCATCGCTTATAACAATTTTTAATACACCATTTTCATATCTATAAAGTGATGCGTCAGATAATGTCCCGATTATTGTATTAGGAAAAGTTGCATCTCTAGTTTCAATAAATTCTTTTATACTTTTTAATTTATTAGGTTTAAGAGTTCTTTGAGTTCCTGTATATTTTGATAAATCCTTATTAAAGGTCCTTTCATCTCTATATGAAATTTTTAAAAGTTCTGAGGCTTTTACTTTGGCAACTAAGAATTTGCCAATAGGTTGCTCTACTTCTATTATGTTATTAATTGTTATTGTTTCATAGTTATCTATCATAATCTAGACTCCCAATCGTTATCGTTATTGTCTTGTTGTTCTCTATTATTTGCAAAAGTACTAGGGTGAATATTTGCCGAATCTGAGTCTTCACTGTATTCTGAATAAGTCGACATTGCAATATACAAAAGCACAAGCATAGAGATTAATACAAAACCCAAATACAATAATGAAATGTTTTTTAGTACGAATGACAAGTATACTTGAATGCCGTAAAACACTGCAAAAATCACTAACAATGCAATGCTTATCCAAAGATCAACATTGCGAAAGGAGTCAGAACCTTCTTCATTAGATTTTGCAATATTTTGAATGATATATAAAAGCGTAAGAATTGAAAGATATATAAATTGAATTGCTGTATTTATTGCAATTCCTTTTAATGAATCACTATCCAATTGTCCATTAGCAAGTGCACAAAGAAAAGCTATTATTATTACCAGTGAAGGAATTGCTACTGGTAATAATATATTGATTCCGTAAAACTTAATTCCCGCTTTTTTAAAACTATTAAACTTTTTTGAAAACCAATAAATTATATCATTCACTTACACATTAAATCACAAAAATCATTTAATTACAACTTAATTATACATGTACACTTGACTTAACCTTGATTTAGAGTGATGAATACGACACGATGAAGGAGGTCGTATGGAAAAAGTCGGATTGAATATTACACCAAAAGAGTTTAAGCAGTTAAGTAAGTGGTCGGAGAATATTTATAACACCGCTGTTGTCATTGATTATTTTGTAGCAAATCAACCGGAGATTGAAGAGTGCTATAATTTGGCACCGGTAATTAAGCATCTGCGAAACGATGCGGATGTATTAAATGCATTCTTTATTAATAATGAAAATTTTAAAAATTAAACCTCGTTTAAAGCGGGTTTAAACCTGTTATAATTTTGATACAAATCAAATAAAAACGCCACAGATATTTCTGTGGCTTTTTTATTATTTTAACTATCTTTATCTTTCTTTTAACTCTGCAAATTTTGCCTGCATTGTAGGATTGTTTTTTGTGAGTCGTTTTATGGATAAATCCTCTGCTTTATTATTTGCAAGCCGTAGGTTATTGTCGGATGCCAAAAGTGCTTCCTTTGTTTTTTGCAGATGGGAAATAGTTTTATCAATTTCTTCTATTGCAGTATGGAATTTTCGGCTTGCAAGT